>CAYSUN010000001.1:0-97976 GCA_964434235.1 uncultured Gammaproteobacteria bacterium
GTTAGTTTAGTGTCTTTCTCTATTATACCTGTGCCTTTTGCTTTATTATACCCATGAATCTTAGGTTGACAAATTGTAAGGAATGTATTACTGTTTAATATCGGGTAGAGATTTGGCTCTTTTGCAAAACAACAAGTGAGGGGAAGAAGATGGGTACTAAAAAATACGAGGAATTGAAAGCTATTACGAATACATGTTATCAGATTGCTCTAGAAGTTTGGCGAAAAAAGAATGGAACACCTTCTACTATTGCTGAATGGAAAGAAGAGAAAGATTATATTACTAAAACTTCAAGCACGCTACTTGAATATTGCCTTAGAACAGGCGTTACTCCAGAAGATTTAGCAAAAGAGTAATAAGCTCTTATTTCAAAAATACTATCGCTCAAAATTTGGGCGATTTTTTTATAGTTTTAAAAGTCGTTGTAATGTTTCAATTGCTTTTTCTTCATCAGTTATTCTGTCAACAGCTTCAAATACCATTTCTTTAGTAAAACCTTTATCATCACGAAGTTCGTTTGCAAGATAAATCATTCGACCAATATTTCTTCCAGGCTTATAACCCAAAGCAATCCAATCCCGTCCCAAGGTAAGTGGAGCGGGTTTACTATCTTCAACTTCAAGTGCGCGCGCGCGAGTTAATAGCCAATTTCCAGGTTGAAAAATTTTAGGATCAAGTAAAAGTTGTTCGCGAATTTCTGGTTCGTCAAAATCGCCTCGACCTAAGTGATCAGCTTCAGCCACTAAAATTAATTCTTGAATTGTGGCAGGACTCAGTCTTTCAGCCAGTCTGCGAATTGCGCCGTCGCTAACGCGATTGCCTCGAACTGTTTCTTCAATGTAAAAAGTGGTTGGAGTTAAATGTTCGCTTACTATTTTAGGAATTTTATCTCTTATTTCGGCTGGGACTCCTAGTTGAGCTAAAAACTTTTTAGTTGGTTCAATTCCAGCTTGTTCATGTTTGCGTGAAGTTATTCGGCCATTATTTAATTCAGTTGTTGATGGTTTACCAAGGTCATGGCACAGTGCGGATAGCATTATTGTTAGGGCTTTGTCACCTTTTAATCCTTCGCGACGAATAATTTTGGCAGATTCATCAATTACCATTAAAGTATGAATCCAAACGTCACCTTCTGGATGCCATTCTGGTTCTTGTGGTGTTTCAATTAAAGGAACCAGTTCAGGGTGAAGTTCATGAAGAATGCCTAGTGTCATGGCTGCGGATAATCCCAAAGACGGTTTGTCAGATTTAAGTAATAATTTTTTCCATTCTTCTAAAATTCTTTCTTTCGGCAGTTCTTTGAGTTGAGGAATCATTTCTTGCATGATAACAACAGTGTCTTTTTCAACTTCTAAGCCGAATCGACCAATAAACTGAATTCCTCGAAGTACACGCAAAGGATCATCTTTGAATAATGTTGGGTCAGTAACTTTTAGAACCCGATTGCGAATATCTTCTAGCCCGTTGAAAGGATCAAACAAATCTCCAGTCAAAGGATCTGCGCAAATTGAGTTCATAGTAAAATCTCTTCGTTTGGCTGCTTCAGTTATTGTCATGTTTGGATCAGTATTAACATCAAACCCTTTGTGTCCAGTATTTACTTTTGAATCTCGTCTTGGCAAGGAAACATCAATGTCTAGACCTTCTTCTGGAAAAAAGACTTTTAATACTCCAAAAGCTTCGCCAACTTCAGAAACTTTGCCTAGCGGAGCAAGAATTTTTTTTATTTGCTCTGGTTCTAACCCATAAATTTCAATATCATAATCTTTGGGAATTTTTCCCATCATCATATCTCTAATACTCCCACCAACCAAAAGTGCTTTTCCGCCTGATCGAGCGATTGTTTCAGAAATCTCTAAAACTTTTGCATAAACTGTTGAGTAATTTTCAAAACCTCTTTCGTTTAAAAATTGAATATAATCTTGCCCTTGAGGTATTTTGGTTTTTGATATAACATCTTTATCTTCTGTTTTTAATTCGAATTTAGGCGTTTTTTTCTCTGGTTTTTCTTCTCTGTTTTGTAACTCTGGCTTTGGATCTTTTTGCATATTGAAATTATATTTAATTTAATACAAATACTTAAGCTGGTTTATTACTTACTGTTTAACATTTAATATTTAACATTTACTGTTTGTTTACTTAACACCTGCCTGCCGGTTTACATGCCGGAGGTATGCAGGCAGGCTTAATACTTAATACTGTTTGTTTTTTTACTTTTTACTTTTTACTTTTAATTTTTAACTTATTTTATTTACTGTTTATCGTTTAGTTTATTGTTTACTTTTAACTTTTTCCTTTTGTAATTATAACATTTTGTATTCAAAAACAAAAACCGAGTTAAGGTTTTAGGTTGTACTTTGAATATTGATTATTTGTGAATTTATTCAATCTGAGTTTTTAAGTTATCAGTCGAATAAAAATAAACGCTGAGCAAATTATCTTCCTTGATTTTTTTAGTTGGTGTAATGTTTGGCAGGGCCCAAGCTTCAGTAATTATTTGGCAATTATTTTTGCATTCAGATTGCATTTTTTTTATTAATTTTGGATAACAGTCATCCAATAAAAAAATGAAAATTGTATCGGCCTGATTGTAGTTAACTTTAAAAATATTTTTTAATTGAACTTTTACATTCGGATATTTAAAGCTTTTAATCCAGGAAATTAAAAAGGGTAATGGCGCAATTTCAAAACCAACAAATTTGGTTTGCGGAAACTTTTGAGCCATAGGAAACAAAACACTGCCAGTCCCGCAACCAAGTTCAAGAATTAATTCATTTGGTTTTAGACTAATATTATCCAAAAGAAAATTAACTTGATTTTTTTTTGTTGGCACATAAGGTGCTGCTGATAATCCACCAATAAATAAAATAGCTAAAAAAAATATAAATGAAAAAATGTAGATGTATAGCATATATTGTATTGTAGCATAAAAACATACAATCATTAAAACACTTAATCACGGAACACCTGCCTACCGGTTTACGTGCCGGAGGTATGCAGGCAGGCTTAATACTTTTATTTACTGTTTACTTTTACCCCGAACTATAACGCTATAAGACGTTAAGTTCAGGGCAAGCCTTTTAATTTTTACCTTTTTCTTTTTACTATTTATTTACTTAATACTTAACACTGTTTGTTTTTTTACTTCTAACTTTGACCTTTTAACTTTTAACTTGTTTTATTTACTGTTTGTCGTTTAGTTTATTGTTTACTTTTAACTTCTAACTTTTAACTTTTAACTTTCCCTTTTTTTTACTTAATACTTAATACTTTTAATACTTTTTATTAACTTATTCACTTATTCACATTTTCAAGTAGCTTGTAATGATGTATAATTAATTTGAGATTAAAAAAACCGCTAAATATTTTTGCGGATTTGTTAAATTTAAAAATATTATATTTATGTCATATCAGCCAGATCAAGTACCTCAAAATGTTTTAGAAAAAGAAGTAGAAAAATATATTCCAATTACAAAACCAAAAACAGAATTTGCGCAGGACGTTTATACTAGATTTGATGCTCAAGATTGGGATGAAGCGAAAGAAGAAATGGATAACGCTGAAGATAATTTTGATTTGCTTACTAAAGTTTTTGTGCTTAAAAAATTTGATGCAGGCAGATTTGATGCAGAGGTGAATGTTCAGAAAAATAAATTATTAGAATTAGCCAAAGAAGTTAAATTCTTGATTGCTGGTAAAAATTTAGGACATTTTTTATATTTTGCTAACATGCTAAAAACTATTTCACCAATTGTTTTTGAAGATCAAGTGGCTAGTCAGTTAACAGAAGATAATTGGTCTCGTTTAGCCAGTCATGTCCAAAGTCGAATTAAAAAACCAGATTCAATTAGTGATTCAGTTGATTTAATTAGTGAATTTCAATTTGTAGCTCCAGCTGATCGTCAAATTAAACCTGATGAAGTTGTCAGTTTGCAAGTGGAAGTTGCTCAATTAAAAGGATCAGGATCTGCTTTGGATTTTAGTCAAATAGAATTTTTGAAAACAATTAATAAGTTTCAGCGGTTGTTCCCGTCGTTGGCAATTAAAATTTCAAAGGATGATTTACGTGAGGGAATTGAGAAACTAGATTTATTCATCAAGTTAAATGATGATAAGCAACCCTTGGAAATTATGCGTTTAGCTGGAGGTCTATTGGAATTAGAAGCTGATTAAAAGTTATTTGTTAGGCTTATGATAGTTAATGGTAAAATTAGATTTTTCAAAGAGAAAGCTGTCAATATTGTATTTGGCGGTTTTTTAAATAAATTGTGGCTATTATTTAGTGTTTTATTGTTTTTGTGTTATAATAAATTTAGAATAGGTTGCTCTTATTGACTTTTTTTATTATGTGTGTTATAATTAGGTATTATTAAATTGTTACATAGGATTTATAAGATTGTTTCTTTAGCTTATGAAAATAGCTTTAATCGGACAAAAAGGAATTCCCATGAAATTTGGAGGTGTTGAAAAACATGTTGAACGTTTAGCAGTGGGATTAGCTCAAAAAGGGCATGACGTATATGCGTATACGCGACCTTGGTATACTCCGAAAAGGCTAAAAAGGTATCAGGGTGTAAATTTAATTAGTATAAAATCAATCAATACAAAAAATTTTGATGCTATTTCTCATACTTGGAGATCTTCTTGGCATGCAGTTAAGCAAGGCTATGATATTATTCATTATCATGGAGTTGGTCCGTCATTATTAGCATGGATTCCTCGTTTATTCAATCCAAAAGCTAGAGTAATTATTACTTTTCATTGTTTAGATCGAAAACATCAAAAATGGGGTTGGCTGGCTCGATTTGCTTTGTATCTAGGTGAAATTACTGCGGTTAAGTTTGCTCATGACACCATTACCGTTTCCAAAACTTTACAATTTTATTGTTCAGATAATTATGGTGCAAATACAGTTTATATACCAAATGGAATTGATTTACCAAAATTTGTTGCACCTCAAGAAATAAAAAAATTAGGCTTAGAAAAAGATAAATATATATTGTTTATTTCTCGTTTAGTACGACACAAAGGAGCTCATTATTTAATTGAGGCTTATAATTCTCTTAAAACTGATAAAAAATTAGTTATTGCTGGTGGAAGTGCTTTTACGGATGATTATATTAAAGAGATTAAAGCTAAAGCCAAAAATAACAAAAATATAATTTTTACCAGTACGGTTCAGGGCGGTAGTCGCTTGTGGAGTGAATTATATTCTAATGCTTATGCCATGGTTCATCCATCAGAAAGTGAGGGTTTGCCAATTGTGGTTCTTGAGGGTATGAGCTTTGCTCTGCCTGTATTAGTTTCAGATATTCAGGAAAACATGGAAGTGGTTGCTGGCGGACATGGTTTTTCATTTGAAAATAAGAATGTTCAAGATTTGCAAGAGAAATTACAGTATGTTCTTGATTGTCCGAAATTAGTAAAAAAAGTTGGTCAAGATGCCAGGAATTATGTTAATAAAAATTATAATTGGAAGAGTATAGTAAATTCAGTTGAACGTGTATATGAGGAAGCTTTGGATGTGTATTTGCAAGAAAAAGAATATAAAAAAATACATTGTATAAAATGTTAATTATAATTTAAAAAACAGCCTTATCTCTAGGGTTGTTTTTTATTTTATTTATTTGTAATTTTTAAAAATTTTGAGTCGTTATAAATGTCCCCATGGCGTAAAGCGGTATTAGAATTAAAATTAAGGCATTAATGATAATTGTCCAGATGCCGTAAGTCTTTCTGTTCTCCATAAAAAAGTAAACAATTAAACCGACTGGGTTGACAAAAAATATTAGTAATATCCATAACCAACGATTGTTTTTTAAATCGTCTCTAGCTATCGATCCAATAAAACCGATAAACCAGAAAACGATAGAGGCAATGACGCCTGATACGAATAAAGTTCCAAGTAAGATTTTTAAAGTTAACATAATTTTATTTTATTATTATATATTAAATTATAACATGCATTAAAATATAAATAAAATTCAAACACATATTATTTTTTTATTTTAGAGAAAAAACAATCAACCTTTTGGTTGTTGTTTTTATTTTTGTTCTGTGGAAATTGTTTTTTGGTCTGGGCTGTATTTTTTTGTTTTGATTTTCCATTTATCAATAAATTGCCCAATTCCTTTTTGTTCTAATTTATTTTTTACAGTTATTTTTTCTTGGGACCAATCAACTAAACTTTCAAAATTAATTTTATATCTACCTTGTACAACAATGTATCTTAATTCTTGGGCTTTAATTGCTCGTCGAATGGTGTGCTGATCTACACCAAAAAGTCTGGCTGCTTCAGAAACAGACACTCTGACAGGTTTTGTTGTTTGGCTAGAAGTCATATTTATGGCTATTTGTATACACTAGTGTATACAAACGTTCTATTTTCATAATAACTTAACAGGCAGGCAAATGTCAAATATATAAGCAGATTTCATGAGTTTTGGTATTAGAATATGAGTTTTTGATGAATGTTATGTTTTTTTGACTTTTATTTGTGTTTTGTCTAATTTTAGCTTGAAATTTGTAAATTGAATTAAACCACATTTGTGGGGTTATGTCCTTTACTTGATGTTATTTTTAGTATATAATAGTAATTAGTTAAATTAGTATATTCTACGCTAATATTTAATAAAAGTATCTTTTGTAACAAATAACGCATTCGTGCGTCTTAATAAATGGACAAGGCATCATTAAAAGAAAAGTTTCTTATTTACCAAGTACGGCAGAATAAGGATGCAGAAAGTTACGGTCAGTTATATGATTTCTACGTTGATCGTATTTTTCGTTTCATCTTTTTCAAAGTGTCGTCGCAGGAAATTGCTGAAGATTTAACTTCGGAAGTGTTTTTGAAAACTTGGGAATATATAAATAAAACTGATCGAAAAATTGGAAATTTTAATGCCTTATTGTATAGAGTGGCTAGAAATGCTGTAATTGATCATTATAGATCTAAAAATAAAGATTTTATTGGGACAGATGAAGAATATATGGAGCGAATTCAAGATGATCGAAATCTTGAAGAAGAAGTGAATATAAAGATTGAGGTGAAAAGTATTGAAGCACATCTAACCAAACTTAAAGAAATACATAGAGAAATTATAATTCTTAAATATATAGAAGAATTTTCCATTGCTGAGATTTCAGAAATACTTGATAAAGGTAAAGGAAGTGTCAGAGTACTCCTTCATCGAGCCCTTCAAGCCTTGAAGGAAATTGCTGGTGAAGAATAATAGATTTGTGTGAGGTGAATATTTGAAATTAATTTTTAATTTATTCATTAATTTAATCACTTATTAACATGGATAAAGTTGTAGAACAACTTAAAGATCTAAGAAGTGTAAAACCAAAAAAAGACTGGGTAGCTACTCAGCGCGAACTTTTGTTGACTCAAATCAAAAGTCAAAGCGCTAGTAAACACCAGTCTGTTTTTATTAATGGTTGGTATTTATTTAAATCTGCTTTGCCAACTAGTTTTTTGCGATTTGCAGCTAAGCCAGTTGGTGCGTTTGTTGTGCTTTGTGTATTTGTGTTTAGTACTGGCATTTTAGGTGTAAATGCATCAAGAGCTAGTTTACCAGGTGATTTCCTTTACCCAGTAAAGCTAACAAGTGAAAAAGTGAAAGTTGGCTTTACTGTAGCAGGGGAAAAACAAGCAGAGTTACATGTTCAATTTGCTGAGGAGCGCGTTAATGAGATTGAAAAGGTTTCAGCTAATGAAATAGAATTGAGCAAGAAAAAAGATAAGATAAAAGTTGCTGTAGATGGATTAAAAAAGGAATTGGTCAAAGCTCAGGATACTCTTGATAAAGCAAAAGATAACACCCAGCAAAAAGCTCAAAATGTTGTTGATTCTGCAAAAAAGGTAGATCAAAAAGCAACGGAACTTAATGAAAAAATTAAAAAAACCAAAGAAGGCTTATCAGAAGACCAAGAAATTACAGAAGCGTTAACTGAAGCAGAAGAAGCAGTTGAAAAAACTTCAGTTAAGGCGGTAGCAGTTATTGTTGATAAATATGTTGGTGGAGATGTTCAATTATCAGAAGTTGAATTAGTTGAAGTGATTGATAATAAAATTAATAATGCCAAAGAAAAAGTAACCGCGATGACAGTGAAAGTTACTGAGGTCACAGCCAAGGCTGGCGAAGTAGCTGAAAATGCAAAAATTGTGAAAGAAATAGAGGATATGGAATTGGCAGAAGAAAATTTGTTAAAAGAATCAGTTGTTAGTGAAGGTGACACAGCTACAATTGAAAGAGATAGTACTGATGTTGTGAATGGAAATTTAGAGAATAATGTTATCGAAGCTTCTGCGGTTATTGTTACGCCTACGACTGGAGTATCTAATATAAAGGCAGTTGAGGGACTTAAAGATAAACCGATCGAAGCAACTCAAATATTAACTGAGGCTAAAGATTTGTTGAATCATGGAGATTTGGCATCTGCGCTTGAGAAAATTCAACAAACAGCAGTTTTAACTAATCAAGTTAAACAAGATGTTAAAATACTTGATCAAGGATTAAATAAAGAAATTAGTGATGCTAAGGATGTAGCGGATTCTAAGGCAGAAGAACAATTGCTGAAAGAACCAAGTTTGAAGTAGTTTAAGAATTAAAAAAAATAATTTTAAATACTAATTAATAAGTGAATAATAAATCCTAAAGACTCTCTTTAGGTTGTAGTGGATAACAAAGGTCGGGCTCTTTCAATGGAGCATTCGCTGCAATAATAAAGTAATATAAAAGGTCTTGTTCAATGATTAATTCAATTGGTTAATTGTCGAATCTTAGACCAGACGGAGATTTAATTAATTATGCGAAAAGTTTTAACCTCATTTGTTGTTTTTACAACATTATTGTGGGCTATGGGCTTCGCAGCATTTATTCCTGTTGCTTCAGCTGCTACATTATCAGCTGGTGACTTGATTAAAGCTAGCGGAAAAGCAGTGTATTACTATGCTGCTGATGGTGGAAGATATACTTTCCCAACCGAATCCACATACAAAACTTGGTATTCAGATTTCAGTACTGTTAAAACCATCACAGACGATGAATTAGCAGCTATTGATCTAAAAGGGAACGTTACAGTTCGCGCTGGATCTAAGTTAATCAAAATTACAACTGTACCAAAAGTATACGCTGTTGGTCCAGAAGGAATGCTTTACTGGGTCGAATCTGAAGCTGCTGCAAAGTTGCTTTGGGGCGATAACTGGGCATCAATGGTAATTGATGTTCCTGATGGATTCTTTACTAATTATACAAATAGTGGAGAGTCTCTAGACGGTACTGCTTATCCAGAAGGTGCATTGGTTTCTCCAACTTCTTCAGCTGATGTTTATTACGTCAATGCTGATGGATCATGGAGTAACATTGCAAACGAAACAGCTTTCAATCTAAATAACTGGAATTGGAATTTCGTAGTAGAAACTGCTTTAACTTTGCCTAGTGCTGGTACTGCAATTTCAACTGCAATGTACAATGATGTATCCCAAGGTGGTGGTGCTGGTGTTGTAGCTAGTGGAAACCTTATGGTTGCTCTAAGCTCAATGACTCCTGCTGCACATTACGTATCTAAGGGTGCTCAGAATGTTTCCTTTGCCAAGTTTAATCTTGATGTCAATGGAAGCGTAACAATTAGTCAAATTGTTTTACAAAGAAAAGGTTTAGGTTATGATTCTGATTTAGGAACTGTTAGATTGTACAATGGTACAACACAAATCGGTACTGATCAGTCATTTAACACAAACACTCACCAAGTAACATTTAAGAACCTTAATTGGACATTAACTAGCGATGCAGTATTAACTGTAAAAGCTAATACAGCTGCTAGCCCATCAGGTACAAATGATTACTTTGAATTAGTATCTGTTTCTGCAGGTACTGCTTCAGTTGCTGGTCTTCCAGTAGCAGGTAATGCTATGGAATTCTCAAATCTATCTGTTGGTCAATTTGATGTTGATGCAGTTAGTGGAAGTTCTACTGTAACTGTAATTTCTGGTGCTACTGACCAAGAATTAGGTTGCTGGAACTGGACTACAAGTTCAACAGAAGGCTTTTATGTTGATTCAGTAATGTTTACAAACATTGGTAGTGGCTCATCAAGTGATGCATTAAACTTTGTTCTAAAACAAGGTTTAACTGCTATTTCACCTGTAGTTGCTTCAATGTCAAGCAATGGAACACTTAATTTCGACATGACAGCTTCTCCTTATTTCCTTGATAAGAGTAAGGTAAAGAAAGTTTGTTTATATGGTGATATCGCTTCAGGTATTACTGTAACAAAGACTATTAGATTCCAAGTTGCTGAAGCAACTGATTTTGCTGCAAGAGGTGATAGTTCTGCTGGTGAAGTATTAACTACTTACAGTTCAGGAACAACCTTTGTTGCTCAATCAGCAAAAACAAATACTATTGCCCAAGGAACAGCTACAATTTATCAAAGTGGTTCTTATAACCCAACATCTGGTACAAGTTTTGTAAAAGGTGTTACAGGAAATAAGATGGCTGCTTATAAATTAACTGCTGGTGCTAATGAAGGTGTAGTTCTTACTAAGTTAAAGGTAACTTTAGCTGGAAATGTTAACGTTGCTAACACAGACTTTAATAACTGGATGCTATACAAGATAGTTGATGGTGTTGAAGTTGAAATCCCTGTTTCAGGTTCTGTTAGTGGCTTGACTATTACATTTGAAGATACTAATGATGGATTACTTGAAGTTGCAAAATCAGAAACGGAACATTTAGTTGTTCGTGCTGATGTTAGCACTTTTGTAGGTGGTAATGAAACTGGTGCACACGTTTACATTGGTGCTAATAGCGCAACTGGAAATGACACTTTGGTTAAAATCAAAGGGTTAGAATCAGGTGACTATGTAACTGATGGTGTTACAACTAGTGGTGTTGCTACAGGTAATGCACAGACATTCTCTGTTGGATCATATGGAACTTTAGTTGTTTCAAAGGCAACTTCATCTCCAAATGCTGACACTATTGCTAAGGGTACAAGCAATGTTCATTTATTGGACGTTAACCTTTATGCAACTGGTGAAGACATGGAAGTATCTGATTTAGATATTACTTTGTACGAAGACGCTACTGCTATCACAACTAATTTAGTTGATAGTGGAGATGTTACAAACGTTCATTTGACAAAAGCTGATGGAACTCCTCTTGGAACTGCTTGCAGTGCCCCAAGTACAGGTGTTTGTAGCTTTAGTTTTTCTTTGGATGTTCCAAAGGAATTAAATACAATAGTCAAAGTTTACGCTGATATTCCATCAAGCGAATCAGGTGGCTATGTATACGCGACTATGGATACAGCTGATACTGATATCACCTCTACAGGTGCTTTCTCAGCTGCTGATATCACTGAATCTGGTACAGCTATTGGTGGTATTATGACTGTTGGTTCTCCAACTGTTGTAGCTGCTATGGCTACATCTCCTATTACAGGAAGCTATGTAATTAACTCAACTGGTGTTACTTTCGGAAAGCTTGTGCTAACTGCTGGTACATCAGAAGATGTAAAGATTACAAGTCTTAAAGTTTCAGCTGGTGTTAATACTGATGATTTGGATGCTGCATCAACTGCAAACACAAAATTCCAAAACGTTAAATTATTAAATTTTGCTACTCCAACTACTCAGTACGGTACAACTCAGAATTTTACTGATGGTACTCCTGATTACGTTACATTTAGTGGAATCAATAATTTGACAATTCCTGCTGGACAAAGTGTTACTCTAGCTATCGTTGCTGATGCTATTGGTTCATCTGGCTCATTTGAATTCGGTGTTGCTGATGCAGCTACTGAAATCACAGGTACAGGTGTAAGTTCAAATGCTTCAGCTACAATCACTCCAAATGGTTCAACTATAGTTAGTTCTGTTGCTACTTTGACAACTGTAGGTACATTGAAAGTTGAGAAATCAGCTGACATGCCTGCTGCTGCTCAATTAGTATCAGGTTCAACTGGTAATGAATTAATGAAGTATAAATTAACAGCTTCATACGAAAATGTTGACATTACTTTATTGCCTATTTATTACACAGGTACTGTAGCTGACATTGCTAATGTTAAGTTATACTTAAATGGTACAATCTTAGGTTCAACTAGCGGTTATACATTAACTGCAGCTGCTAAGAGTATCAACTTTAGTTCAGGTACATTTGTTGTTGTAAAAGACACAGCTTCTACCTTGACTATTAAGGCTGACTTAAATCCAAAAGCACAAGTTACAACTTCAGCTTCTGATATCTTTATTGGTATTGGAGACTCTGATGGAGATAACTCAACTTGGGCAGGTGCTGGTAGTTATATGATCACTGCTAAGGGTTCTTCTTCTGGCGCAACTGTAACAGCTGCTAACATCACTTCAACTGGTGCTGCTGGTGGTTATGTCTATGGTTCAGAAAACTTCACTGTTCACAAAGGTATCTTGACTGTTACTTTGAACTCAAACTCTCCTGACGGAACTGCTACTGCAGGTGCTGGTAAGGAAGTTATGAGATTTGATTTAACTGCTACTGGTGATGATATCCAATTGAACGAAATTGAATTCTGTGTATCAGGTAGTGCTACTGACGTAACTGGTTTAGGTAGTGTTACTTTGAAGGATTCTTCAGGTTCTAATACTTACGCTACAATTACTGCAGCTGCATTTGAAACTTATAATGATGCTGTAGTCGGCGCAAGTACTTATTATCCAATGGATCCAGGTATCTCAGGTGGTTCATGTTTCTCAATCGGTGAAACAGCTGATGTTGGTGTTACTGCTGGTGATAGTATCGTTGCATGGACAGCTTCAGGTGTTGGTCCTTCAATTTCTGCTGGTGAAACAAAGACATTCAAACTTTACGGCGACACAACTGGTGCTGCTACAAACAAGACTTTGCAGGTTACTATTGGTCCTAACTCAACAGGTGCCAATGCTGCAACAACAAGTGGTGTAGTGTTTGAAGATTCTTCAACTACTGAAATCGATGACATTGATCCATCGATCAAGAACTTACCTTTAGCGGGTGGTTCATTGGTCTACTAATTTCTACTGGAATCGTTGATATATTCCAAGCCTCTCGGTTCGCCGGGGGGCTTGGTTTTTTTTAGTAATTTGCTATAATTAAAATAGTTAAAATGTAAAAGTTGACAGGTAAAAGTATTGTTTTATTACTTAATATTTAATACTTTTTTCTTTTTACTTTTTCTTTTTAACTTTATAAACTTTTAACTTTTAACTAATGTTAGTATGAACAAAAAAAACATCGCAGTTATAGCTATTATTGCTGTAATTTTAATTGCAGGAGGTCTTTTGATTAATCGTTATTATTTTTTAGATAATAACCGAGTAATTGATAAATTATTAACAATAAATGGGACGGTCGAATTGACTGATGCTCAACTCAGCGTTATTGAAGAATCAAGAAAGATTTTAAATGAGGATCCAAATAATTATCAGGCACTTTTAGATGTTGCAGTTTTAAAGCAAGCAGCTGGTGATATCGATGGGGCGATTGCCATGTATGAAAATTTAATGGAACTACGTCCAAAGGATATTATGATCTATAATAATTTAGGAACTATTTATTATAATCGAGGTGAGTATGAAAAATCTGAAGAAATGTATCTATATATTTTAGATAATATAACTTATAAATGGATAAATTCTTACAATGAATTATTAAATATTTATCAATATCATTTGACTGATAAAAAAGATAAGTTTGAAAAATATATTATTGATGGTGTAGAAAAATATGAAGAAATGAAACCAGTTTTAGCCTCAAAAGCAGCAGTTTATTTTGATGATGTTATGAATGACAAAGTCAATGCTATTAAATATTATGAATTAACAGTTGAGTTGAATTCAAATAATATCACTGCCAAGAATCGTCTTGCAGAATTAAAAAAATAATTGTTTAAAAAGTAAAAATAAAAATATGAAAAATTATTTGTATTTATTCTTCTGTTTAAGTTTATTTATCGCCCCAAGTATAGCCTTGGCATCTGAACCTGTTATAAATTTGAATACTTTAGATTTGCCAGACTATATTTATGCAGGCACATTTGATAACTTAGTTGTTGATTTCAATATTAATATTGATGGTGCTGATACTTTGACTGATTTTACTTTGAAAAATCACAATAATGCATCTAATGCTATTGAAATTGATAAATTTGTTTTGTATGCAGATGATGGTGATGGGATTTTTGAAGGATATGGATTTGATACAGAAATAGCTCAATCAGTATTTCGATCAAGTAGTTATGCCTGGGCGTTTGAAAATCTAAATTATGATTTAAGCATTGGAGAAAATAGATTTTTTATTACAGTTGAAACATTGAGAAAAGGCTCTACTGGTAGAATTTTTGACTTATATTTTCCTATAAAATACGACGGAAATGGTGACTCTGTTTATGATATCGGAGATACTGGTTTTTTCTTTGGTTCAAATTCAGTTTTGTCTGATAGCGTTCTTGAATATGATGAAACTCCAAAATATAAACTTATTTCTGGTGATGGATGGGCTCCTGTCATTTTGATTACTAATTTAGCTAATGATCAAATTATATCAGGTGATAGTTATAAATTCATTGGTCGGACGCGTGATCAAGGCGGGTCTTACGCTTCTTATGTTAATATTTGTTTAGATAGTGTTTGCGAAAGTGTTGATGATACTGGTGCTCATTTTGATACTTGGGAATATAGCTGGGAAAATGTTACGCCTGGTTTTCATAATGTTTATGCCCAAACAGAGGATTTTAATGGTAATGAAGCCTCAACTGAAGTTTTTACTATGCAGTTTGTTCAAGCAGTAGCGCCAGAAGTTGTTTTTTCTGCAACTAATTCTTCAGTTGTAACTGATAAAATAATCGCTAAAGGTGATCAAGTTGATCCAGTCCGTTTAGATATTGTATTAAAAGATTCTAATAATCAACCAATTGCGAATAAAATTGTTCGAGTTAGTGAGGTTAATGATGGATTGGATATAATTATAAAAACTAAATATACAGATTTAAATGGGCAAGTTAGTTTTAAGCTTCGTTCAGCTGTCCCTGGTTTGAAATCTATCAATGTAACAACTGATGAAGGTGATGTAATTAAACAAGGTCTTAGTCTTGAATTTACTGAAGTTGCGTTAGACTTAGATTATACTGAAGGTCGTTGGCTTAAACTTGCTGATCAATCGGCTGTATATTTTTTGGATGAAAATAACATTCGCCATGCGTATCCTAATTTAGCAGTTTGGCAAAGTTATTTTGAAGATGATTTTTCTTTTGTCGAAACAATTTCTGTTGCTGAAATAGCTAATTATGCTTTGGGTAGAAATGTGCCTTTTAATTCTGGGGCTTTGCTAAAAATTCCTTCAGTTGCCAAAGTTTATTATGTTGCGCAAAATGGTTTAATCCATTGGGTTACAGATGAAGCGATCGCAGTATCACTTTATGGGTCGAATTGGGCTAAGTTAGTTAAAGATTTGCCGGAGTCATTTTTCTTGGATTATTCAGTTGGTGGGGATATTGAATAAAAAATAAAACGGTAAATAGTAAATAAAAGTATTAAGTGTTAAGTATTAAGTGAAAAAGTAAACGATAAATAGTAAATAAAAAACGCCACGCTTTAGTAGGGTGTTTTTTATAAAAAAGTTATCCACAGCGGAAGAAGGCTTGTCGGGGCAACTCGTCAGGTTTTTTGTTTTTAAAAATTTACCATAGAAAAGTGTTTAAAATCATGTCGACCTGGTTCGTCAGTATTTGTTTTGTAATCAAAAAAGTATTAGTCATAATATTAATGAAGGACGAGCTATGCGAGTCCAGCCGCGCGCCAGCGCCAATGTGGGGGGGGGGGGGGGGGTAGTGTCCTGGCCAGGGACGTATAATTAACTTAAAAGAAATTCTTATGAAAAAAGAAAAACAAGTCGCAGATGAAAAGTCTGCAGAAAAAAAATCTAAGTATAGTAAACCGCTGAGACAAAAAGGTGGAACTTACTTTTATTGTGGGTCAATTATTGGAAGAAAAAATGTATTTGTAACCAAAGAGTATTTAGATCTTATGGCAAATGCATTTAAATCAACAGAGTTAAAAAAAGATGTTAAAAATTTAGCTTATGTTGTTATGCCTAATTACTTTTATTGGATTTTTAAGCTTAGTGAAAGGCAAGATGATCCTGTGCAAATTTATGCTGAAGTAAAGAAAGATGTTGGCGGAGCAATCCTAAAAAATCTAAAACAAGAAGTTGGTGAAGGTTCGTTCCAAATGCATGAATTGTTTAAGGGCAATGAAAGAGTGGCCAGATCTGCTCCTGAAAAATTGCTTTGGACATTTGAAATGTTTGGTAAAGAATTTGAAAGCTCAAAACGTTATCGAGTTTGGACACCAAAAACAGAAATTAGATTGATTGATAACGATAAAATTTTGCATGATAAATTGCAAGTGATTAAAAAAGCTCCGATTTCTGAACGATGGAAAATGACAGAAAAATCTGAGGATTATCCATATTTATATGTGGCCGAAGAATTGGAGAATGAAAATCAGGCCAAAACTAAGTTATCTGATTTCTTACCTATAATTAACATTGAATCAGCTGAAGTTTCAGCTTAAGATTTATTTGGTTGTCGGGGGTGATTGAATTTTCGATTGCCCCTGACTGAGTGCAAAATATATGAAATACTTTTTATGTTTTATTATTATTTTTGGTCTAATTTTTTCGAATAGATCCATCGTTTCTCTGGCGCAAGCTTCTTTTGTGCAAAATACTATTTCTTACAGTGATATTAATCAATACATTGTGCTTAATTGCCAAACAGAGGAATGTCAAAGTTGGTTTAATGAAATTTGGGAGTTAGATGAAAATCAAGTAGAAGATAATTCAGAAGTTGAGGATGATGAAATAAATAATTCTGAGCCAGGGGAGCAAGCCGAGGTCGAAGAAGAAACACAAGATGAAGAAGAGGTAAATCCAGAAATTATAGATAACCCTGATGAGGTGATTGACGAAGTTATATATTCACCTGGACAAGTTTTAATTAATGAAATAATGGCAATTCCTGCACCTAATAATCCTGAATGGGTTGAAGTTTATAATGCTTCAGACTCTTCGATAAATTTAAGTAATTGGAATTTGATTGAAGGAGCTGGTAAGAAAACTAGTTTAAGTGGGGTGATTAATTCTGGTGATTATAAAGTTTTTGATAAATCCAGTCTAAACAATGCTGGCGATATAGTTATATTGGAAGATCCTGCTGGTCAGATTATTGATCAAATTAGTTATGGCAATTGGGATGATGGCAATATTGATGATAACGCACCTGTAAGCAACGTTGGTAATTCAATTATTTTGTTTGAAGGTGATTATAAACAAACAGAAGTGCCAACGCCCAATCAACAGAATATATTTCAATTAATTGAAGAAGAAATAGCAGATAATACTGAAGTTGATGATAGCGCAGAACAAGTTCAAGATGATAACTCGGATCAAGATTCTTCAGAATTAGAAAACACCGAGGAAAGTGAGCAAGTAGAAGAAGTTCAGGAAATTGAAGAAGAAGAAATTATTGACCAAGTAGAGGAAGAACAATTTGATTTTCAATTTTCTAATGAAATTAGGATTAATGAGATTTTGGCTGATCCAGAAGGTAGCGATGAAGCTGAGTGGGTTGAATTATATAATTCAAGTTCAACAGATTTAGATTTGCGTGGTTGGGTTTTGGATGATGCTGAAAGTGGAAGTCAGCCATACTTAATCGAAGCTAGTTTAGTTGTAAAAGCCAATGATTATTTAGTCATAAAAAAAGAAGTTTCTAAGTTGAGTCTAAACAATACTAATGAAAGTGTTCGTTTGTTTGATCCAGCTGGTCTTATGATTGATTCGATTGATTATACCAAGGCTAATTCAGACATAAGTTTGGCATATTTTGATGATGGTTGGCAGGAAACTGAACTTTTAACACCCGGTTTTGTTAATGAAAAAGCTTTACTGCAAGTGTCCAGTTATTCAGAAGCTGAAACTGGCGATTACTATCAACTGGTTGAGGCTCTGGAAGCGAAAACTTTACCATTGAAAAGCAAAATTAAAGTTCAAGGGCAAGTTATTTCTTTGCCTGGTACATTTAGTAAAAATAATTTTTATGTTGATGGTTTACAAATTTATTATTCAAAAGCAGATTGGCCAGAGTTGGAATTGGCTGATTATGTAGAAGTTATGGGTACTATTTCTGAAAGTTATGGAGAGAGAAGACTTTTAATCAAAGATAAAGAAGATATTAAATTAATTGATAAACAAGAAGTTTTGATTCCTAGTGAGTATTCTTCTGACAGTTTATCCTTTGATTTAGTTGGTCAGCTTGTGCAAGTAACTGGACAATTAGTGGCGAAAGAATCTAGTACGCTTGTTTTGGCTGATGATTTAGGTGAAATGAAAGTTTATTTGAAGCAAAGTACTGGTTTGAAGGCTAGTTTATTTGAAGTAGGGGCAAATTTAAGTGTAACTGGCGTTTTGGGGCGATATGAAGATGAGCTCAGGCTTTATCCGCGGGATGAAAATGATATTGTTAATTTAACATTGGCAAATATTGCTGTTGTCGGGGAAATTGTTGGAGGGACTCAAACTTTAGCGAGTGGAACAGAACATAGTCAAATGAAAAAAATAATATTGATTGTGTTTTCGCTTTTACTTGTAATTAATTTATTTTTTCTTGGGAAATATAAAACTCAATTATTGCAAAAATTTATAAAGAAAGTTCCTTGGTTCAAGGGTCGCCCAGCCCTTGAATAATTAAATTTGCGTTGTGTACAACTTTTTGATTTTAGCTTTGTTCCTAAACAAAAATTGTGTTATAATATAATCAAGATTTAATATTACTTGAATGCTCAGTCAGTTCAAGAAAATTTTTCATAGCCTTAGTGATAAACTGGGAAAGATATTCCGCTTTGTTAGGTTTTTGATTTGGCCAAAAAATAAGTGGGTCGGTAGGTTGATGCCTTTTGGTTTTGTGGCTGGTTTGCTTCCATTGACTGTTCATGCTGGTTTGTCTGAATTTCTTCTGTTCTTATTAAATTTCCTTTTATTTAAAATTGCTCAATTGCTGGGTTGGATTGTTATGCAGATATTCGGAGTAGTTTTGATTGTTTCATCTTATAATAATTTTGTTACTCATCCAGCAGTTATCAAAGGTTGGGTCTTGATGCGCGACATGTGTAATTTGTTTTTTGTGATGATTTTGCTTGTTATTGCTTTCATGGTTATTTTGCAAGTTAAAAAGTATGAGCCAACAAAAATGCTGTACCGAGTAGTGTTAGCTGCAATTTTGGTTAATTTTTCTAAATTGATTTGTGGTATAGTTATAGATTTTGCTCAGGTTGTAATGATGACTTTTGTTAATGGATATGCAGCTTCAGCTGGTGGTAATTTAGTTAATGCTTTAAATTTGGATAGTTTATTATCGCTCAGTACTGATGAAAATATGGACACTGAAGCTGCTTTCCAGATAACAGTAGCCATGATAGCAGCGATTGTTGTTTTAGTGGCGACTATTGTCGTTGTTTTCTTTATTTTAATTTTGTTAACACTTCGAATAACTCAATTGTGGATATTAGTAGTTTTATCTCCATTTGCTTTTACTTTGGAAGCAGTACCAGTAGGGGGGTTTCAACAGCAAGCGTCCAAGTGGTTTACTCAATTTGGTTGGACAGTAGCAGTTGGTCCGTTTATGGCTTTTTTCCTTTGGCTTAGTTTACTTGTTATGTCTGATCCTGGAGCAATAGTTGGAGACCTGAGTACAGCTAGAAAAGTTCAATCAGTTAATAAGGCAAACTTTACTGATACGGGTGGCCATGCAACGGCCACAACAATGGAAGGTCTAACTCAAGCGGCTATTGGTTTGTCTATGCTTTTTGGTTCATTGATGATTGCTCAGGAAGCTGGAGGTATGATCGGTGATATGGCTTCAAAGGGTGTAGCTTCAACAAAATCAGCTACAAAGTGGGCTGCTAATAAAATGACAGGTGGCGTGGCTGAAAAAGGTGGTGCAGCTGTCAAAGGTTATCAAGCAAAACGTAATGAGTTTAAACAATTAAAATTGGCTAAATATGGACGAGCAGGAGAAAAAGTTATGGGTCTTCAGGCACAAGCGGGTAGAGTTCCTGGATTTCTTCTTAAAAATGTAGCGAGTGGTATTGGAGCAGTTGGAAAGGCAATTGATAAAAAGCGAGATGCAGCAAGAACTCCAGAAGAACGAGCAGAAAGAGCTAAAAAGAAAGAAGATAAGGCCAAGAATAAAAAAAAGAAAAGAGATAACCGAGCTAAACAGATAGACAAATATAAGAATAGCGCTTTCGGCAAAACCATGACAAAAAATTGGCAGAGTACAAATCCTATGGCTGAGATGTTTGCTAAACGAATTAAAACTGCACACCAAAATACAAAAAATGGTGAAGCAAAAGAATATTTGGCTGGTAAAACATTGGATGAACTAAAAGAAATTGCTAAAAATACCAGCATGCCTAGTACTATTAGAAATATGGGTGCCTTGGAACTTTCTAGAAAAGGTTATGAGGATGACGGTGATGATGTCGCACCAAACGAGAGAATGTCTGCTATAGAATATGCTAGAAATGCTCGTAATGATTTAGTTCGGTCTGGTGATAAGGAATCACTAAAAGCGTTTGATGATAATCTTGAAAAAGGACAGGCTAATATTTTATTCCATATCTCAACTGATGCTGAAAAGACTGCAATGGCTAAAAGGATGCAAAAAGGAGACTTGGAGATGAAAAGCCAGGGGCCAGAAGCTTTTGGAGATGTTGAGTTTATGGATTTTTATCGTAAAACGGTTGGAAACAAAAAATTTACTTCGACTATAAAAGATGCGTCTGGACGTGGTGAAGCTTATAGTGATGCAGTTAAAGGCTCCATGCCAAATATGGCTGAGCGTGTACATGTAGATTTAGCTGAACGTGGAAGTGCCGAAGGAATACAAAGAGAATTTGATTCACGCAAAGCCAAGTTGGATAAACAAATACAAGATGCGGAAATTTTAGGCAAGCCAGATGATGTCGCAAGATTGAAAACTGAAAAAAATAAATTAGATCTCAATGGTGTTGGTGCGGAGATTAGAAAACAAATTGAAAAAGATCGAGATGGCTTTCAAAATACTCAAGCTTCAATTACTGGTAGTCTTGAGGATGCTTTTGGTGATAGAGATAATACAACTGGTAAATTAGATGGAAACATGTCATCTAAGGCGTTAGAAAAAATGGCAAAATATATAAAAAAGTCTGCAGGAAAAAATTTGGCTAATCTGGGTATTGATAAGTCAGCTGAGAAGGCAGAGAGCGAGGATCCAGATAGTGACAAGAAACCATCTACATCAACTATAGATACTTTAGCGGATAACGTGAGCGAAAATCAATTAGTTCAAATGCTTAGGTCTGGTGAGGATGGAGCTGGTGACAAAGTTAATATTCTAGTAAGTAGAATGTTGACTAGAGCAGACGATCCGGAAAATTCTAACTTAAAGGCGAGGTTGCAAACAATGTTACAGAAAAATAATGAGATAGTTGGTAGTTTAGATGATGATGTCAGAAGGCGGGCGACGGAAAATTTCCCACCGGCCGAACCAAAGGCTGACAAAAAGGACGACAAAGATAATAAAGATCAACAAGGGCAACAAGCTTCAAGCGGGGACAATGCTCAATCTGGAAGTGGTCAAGATAAACCTCAATCTAAATCTAAACCTAAACCACAGGCTCAATCCCAGGCTGATAGCAGTAGTTATACTTATAAAATTGGTGAGCCAGTTGAAATTAAGGGTGATGATGGCACAGTTCAGAAGTGTGAATATGCTGGGCAAGCAAACACGCAAGGTCATGTAAGAATTAAACAACAAAATGGCGATGTTATTGAAAGAAAATTAGACACTGTTTTGTTTACTAATAAAGTAATAGCTGAAAACATGAGAAAAGATCGAGATGCATTTATGAAAAATAGATCTGGTGGTTATGATACTCAAGCATAATAATTTATTAAAATGACTACAAATAAAAAAACAATTCCAGTACTAAAACAAATAGAACTACCAGAAAACGTAGCCAATGCTTTGTATAGCGAATTCGGTTATTCTTTAAATAATCAAATTAATAATGAACATGAATTAACTGTTATTCAAAGTTTTTCACTTGTGAAATTGCAAAATGATTTGTTTTTCAAAAAAGTTGAAGTGTCTGATATTGTACAAGAAATAATTGAGTGTTTGGGTATAAATAAAATCAAGGCAAAAAAAATTGCTTTAGATGTTTTGGGTAAAAAAATGTTATTACTTGATACTAAGTGGTTTGAGGGCGAAGTAAGTAAAAAAATAACCGAGCTTGGTGGAAATGTCAAAGATTATAAAGAAATCACTAATAAGTATATTGAAGAGGTTGTCCAAGAAACATTTTATCGTGAATTGTCAGAACAAAAAGAAAAACAAGCTGAAGAGGCGGAAAAATTAAGTCTTGTGGAAGAGATTGAAGCAGAGGCAGCGGTAGTTAAAGATCCTGAAGGAGAGAAAAAAGCAGCGATCGAAATATTTAGTAATAAGCTCAAAGATTTGTTGTATGTTAATGATTATGTGTTGAAAATTGAATTAAATATTAGATTGATTACGTTGCTTTTGCAAGAAATGGATGAAGGTGAATTAAAATCTTTTCATAGCAACTTGTTAAAAGCGATAAAAGAAAATCAAGAATTGATTACTGAACAAAAGATTAATTTAAAAGGCGAATTAGTCGAGCCAACTGTGGCTAATTGGGTCAAAAATTTTATTCGTGAAGTTGGTTTGGAGGGATCTCAAGTAAACTCATTGAAAAAAGCTAAATATTTAAGTAGCGCTGATAATATTCAAGGTTTAAATGAAAACGAGAAAAGAGCAGTTGGTAATTTGTTTTTCCTTTATACTGCCCTAGAAACTTTTTACATTTTGGTGGAAAAATCTGGCATTGATGATGTTCTGATACTGCAGTTAACTCCAGAAGAACAACAAGAGTTGAAGCAAGATGTGAAAAAAGCTGAAGAAGAAGATGACAAACAGTCAAAAACAAAATTAAATGAAGCTGGTGAATCAAAACCTGTGGATATTATGCAGTTGTATTTAGGTAGAGCTGAAGATAGAGAAAAAATCGACACAATTAAACAGCAATTATCAATAGATACTCGTCGAGAATACGATAAAGTGGCTGATTACTTGAATGAAAATTTAAAGTCTAGATTTAAATTAAATATTATTGCGGCTATTGAGCTTTTGGCAGAAATTGGGTCGCTTGATGATTTACTTGCTCACGATGAAAGATATCAAGCGTATATGTACGGATTTTTTAAGCGTAATAATTTACAAGGTGAAGAAATCGAGTTCAAAAAAAATCCAGTGCAAGCTAAGTACGTTCAATATTTCTTAATGTTTGTATTTATGGAAAGACTTGGAATGAATAATGACAAAGCTGCTAGATTGGCTGCTAATGTTTCTCAAATATTTATGGCTCAAGGTGTTAGTCAATATGCTCAATTAGCGTACCTTGATTTGAATGATCATCAATTTAAATGGAGTGATTTATGATATCTAATTTACAAGATGGCTATGTCTTGGTCAAAGATAAGGATGGAGAACTGAAATATTACAAAGAGGGAAAATTCTTCAGTATTGCAGAAATAGAAAAACAAAGACAAATAGCTTTACAAAAAAATACTAGTCCGAAAGAAAAAGTAGAACTTAAACCTGCTTATAGTTTTGATACTGTTAAACGTTCGGTTCAAGTTAAACAACCAGATCAAGTGAAGCAATCAGTTCAAGTTAGGCAACTGCCTGAAGATATAAGAAAAGAATTAAGAAAAATTGGTCCAGAAATAGAAATCCCTAAATCGCACAAAAAACCTATTTTTCCGAGTAAATTGAAACCCTTGGATCTTGAACCAGAAGAGTTGAAACCGCACAGTGATTTTCATGAAAGAAGAAATCAAGATCAAGAATTGGTGCAAAAAAAAGTTGACGAAGTGATTGAAAGATTGAAAATTAAATTTAGTGATTCAAGTATAGAAAAAAGATTTAGAAATATTCTTCTAACTTATTTTCGTGGTATTCGTAAAGACAAAGAATTAGTCTATGTGCTTGGTTTGCCTAAAATAAGTGGTGGCATGGAATTGGATGACACGAAGATTAAGATTATTTTGTCAGTTATTAACCAGCATGTGGAAGAATTAGAAAAAGATAGAAGACATTTGGCCAGTAAACCGTTGGCTGATGATATTCAAGCGGTTGCTGATATGGAGCATAGATTGGCTCCACCACCACCAGCGATTATTCAAGATAATTCAAAGAATAATCAAGTGGAAAAAAATAGATTTCAGGCTAGGACTATGCCTAAGCCAGCTATTCAGCGTCCAACGCCAGTTAGTTTGAGTGCTAAAAGACCAGATAGACCGACAATTACAGATATAAAAAGAAGACGTTTAATTGGGCCAGTCGAAGAACTTGAAATGATGAATATAGAAAATTTAAGAAGATTGGGAGAGAATGAACATGAAATTATGGAAGAAGTTTTGGAAAAAATTCAGATTTTAGCAGAGCAATCTTTATTAAAAAAGATTGAAGGTATTAATGCGTGGAAAAGTTCAGCTATCTATAAACTTTATTTGCAAATGACCTATGAAGCTATTGTGAATAAGCGAAGTATTGCTGATATTATTGAACAACGGCAATTGAAAAATCAAGAAACTTTAACTTTAAGTGAATATGAAATGTTAGGAAATATAAATTCTAAATTGAATCTAGCCTAATATGCAACAATTTTTAGTCCCACAATTTATTGACGTTGAAGACAAAATCATCGGTCCTATTACCACAAGACAGTTTGTGGAAGTTTTGGCGGGTGTTTTGTTTACTTTTATTTTTTATAAACTTTTAGCTTTTACATATTTTATTTTTGCAGCAATAATTATTTTGCCTTCAACTGGAATTATTGCTTTTGCAAAAGTTAGTGGACGGCCAATTCATTTTTTCTTGTTAAACTTTTTGCAAACTAGTAAAAGGCCAGCTCTTCGAGTTTGGAATCGGGCAGCCTATGTTAAGCAAGTTCAAGAAATAAAAAGTGAAATTAAGGAAAAGCCAAAGCCCCAGATTGTTAAAAATGTAATTTCCGGTTCAAGGTTAAGAGACGTTTCTTTGATTGTTAATACTGGTGGCGTTTATGAGTCGCATGAACCTGTTGTTGATGATAAATTAATGGCTAATAAATAAATTTATATAAGTTAACATAAGATTATCAAGAAATATGGCTACAAAAAGCAGAATAACAACATCAACACAACTTTTTTTGGATATTGCAGAAATAAAAAATAATACTGTAATAATGAAAGATGGAACACTTCGAGCAGTTTTAATGGTTTCAAGTGTCAATTTTGCCCTTAAATCTGAAGATGAGCAAGAAGCTTTGGTTTCTTCTTATGTAACCTTTTTGAATTATTTAGATTTCCCATTACAAATAGTAATTCAATCCAGGAAATTGGATATTGATAACTATTTAAAGAGAATAGAAGTTGCAGAAAAAGATTTAACTAATGAATTGCTTAAAAAACAAATAGTTGATTATAAAAATTATATTAATGAATTGGTTGAACTTGGTGATATTATGACTAAACATTTTTTTGTTGTTGTGCCGTACAGTGTTTTGGAAAGCAAGAAAAATGGATTTTTTGATAAAGTAGGTGCAGTTTTCACTCCGGCAAGAGTAATTCGTCTTAAAACTGATAAATTTGAAAAATATTTACATGATTTAAATCAAAGAGTTGAGCATGTTTCTTCTAATATTACTTCACTTGGCATTACAGCAGTTCGATTGGATACCCAAAGTTTAATAGAGCTTTATTATAATGTTTATAATCCTGTTATGGCCAAGAGCCAAAAATTAGTAGATATTGATGAGCTAAGGGTAGAAAGATAATAATTTATAATTTTAAATCTTGTATAATAAAATATGTTTAAACCCAATGATGTCAAGAAAAAACCAGTTTCTTCTGAGATACCAATTCCTAAATTAGAAATACTTAACGAAACTGCTTCTATTAAAAATGAGGAAGTAAAAGCTTCAAAACAAAAAGAAGTTTTGGAACAAGAAAAAACGTATCGTAAGGGAATAACTTCGGTTTTGGATATAGTTGCTCCGGCTGCGTTTGAAGTAAATCCTGATCATGTTCGAATTGGCGGACTTTTTGCTAGAACTCTTTTTGTCATGACTTATCCAAGATATATTAACGTTGGTTGGTTTTCTCCAGTTATAAACTATAACGCAACTTTGGATATTAGCATGTTTTTTTATCCAATTGAGGCTGGTGTAGTTTTGAAACAATTAAAAAATAAAGTTGGTATTTTAACAGCCCAGTTAACTTCAGATTCAGAAAAAGGAGCTCCTCGTGATCCACTTAGAGAAACAGCCCTTCAAGATATTGAGCAACTTCGAGATGATATTACTCAGGGTACTGAAAAGTTTTTTCAATATGCGTTATATGTAACTTTGTATGAAAAAACTATTAGTGAGTTGGATGTTTTAACTGAAGACGTTGAAACTGTACTGGGAACAAGGTCAATAATTTCTAAACGGGTATTTTATCAAGCAGAGCAAGGCTTTAATTCAACAATTCCTATTTCTAATGATGAATTAATGATAACTGCTAATCTTAATTCTTCCCCAATTGCTGCTTCATTCCCATTTATGTCCTCGGAGCTTACTTCTGATGATGGAGTTTTATTTGGTATTAATCGACATAATAACAGTTTAATTTTGTTCGATCGATTTTCTTTGCAAAATGCTAATGCCTGTGTGTTCGCTACTTCTGGAGCTGGTAAAAGTTATACTATAAAACTGGAAATTTTGCGGAGTATGATGCTTGGAACAGATGTGATTATTATTGATCCAGAAAGAGAATATAAAAATTTGAATGACGCGGTTGGTGGAACTTATGTAAATATTTCCTTGAATTCTGATAGTAAAATTAATCCTTTTGATTTACCTCGAAAAATGGGTGATATGTCGGCGGCTGATGTTATCCGAAGTGCAGTCATTACTTTGAAAGGTTTAATGCGAATTATGCTTGGAAAAATGACTTTTCAAGAAGATTCTATTATGGATAGAGCTTTAATTGAAACTTATGCTAAAAAAGATATTACTGGTGAATCTGATCTAACCACAATCGAACCACCAATTATGCAGGATTTGTATGATGTTCTTGATGGAATGGATGGTGGAGCTGATTTAGCTTTACGTTTGAAAAAATATACTTCGGGAACATTTTCTGGTTTATTTAATTCACCGACTAATGTAGACATGGCCAATCAATTAGTTTGTTTTAGTGTGCGTGACTTGGAAGATGAACTTCGACCAATGGCAATTTATAACATTGTTAATTATATTTGGAATGTAGTTCGATCGGAAGTAAAAAAGAGAATTTTGGTAATTGATGAAGCTTGGTGGTTATTGCAACATGAAGATTCAGCAAAATTTATTCACGCTTTAGTAAAAAGATGTCGTAAATATTATTTGGGAGTTACAACTATTACACAGGATGTAAATGATTTTCTTTTGTCTCAATATGGTCAAGCGATTGTAACAAATTCAGCTTTGAAAATTTTGTTAAAACAAGCTCCTTCAGCTATGGATTTGATTCAAAAAACTTTTCAATTAACTGAAGGTGAAAAATATTTACTTTTAGAATGTAATGTTGGTGAAGGAATTTTCTTTGCTGGTAGTCGTCATGCTGCGATGAAAGTTGTGGCTTCTCCGCTTGAAGATAGAATGATTACAACTGATCCTCGACAGTTGTTAGCACAGGAAAAACAGAGAGAAGAAGAAGAGGCTAAGGAAGCTGAAAGAGAAAATACAGTTTGAAAACAAAAAAACACTTAATCACTAAAACAAGAAATCAATAAAACATAAAAACAAGAAAACAAGGAAAAGAAAGATTCAAGTAACAAGCAAAACAGAACACGGAACACAAAACACGGAACATTAATCATAGAACATAGATCATAGAACAAACACTTAAGATGGTTTAGCACTGCCAACTCTTACCGCATCCCTTTAGGGTGCGTAGAACTTAAAACAAGGTTAAAAAGGCAGTAAAACCACTCCCTACCTGTCTATCGGTTTACATGCCGGAGGTATGCAGGCAGGCGTAATAAACACTTAAGCTGGTTTATTGCTTACTGTTTAACATTTAATGTTTAATATTTATTTACTTAATACTTAATCATAGAACATAGAATATAGATCATAGAGCATCAAATCAATAAATCATTTAAACACTTAATCACTAAAACAAGAAGTCAAGGAAAAGAAAGATCCAAGTAACAAGAAAAATTTAATACTTACTACCTGCCTGCCGGTTTACGTGCCGGAGGTGTGCAGGCAGGCTTAACACTTACTTTTTACTTTTAACTTTTAATTTTTAACTTTTTCAATTTACTGTTTATTTACTTAACACTTAATACTTAACACTTAACACTTACTTTTAACTTTTAACTTGTAACTTTTAATATGGAACAAAGAAAAAAAATTATATTAATCATTGTCGTTGGTGTTTTGATTATAGCGGGAATTATAACTTGGTTTGTAATTTCTGAAAAAAAAGCTAATTCAACATCAACGGAAACTGATACTGTTGCTACTCTTTCGGGTAAACCAGTTGATGAAAAAAAAGCAATTGTGGCAGTAGCACCAACTCAAAAAGAAAAAGTGGAAGTTTCAGTTAAATCAGTTGTTACAACTTTTGTTGAGAGATTTGGAAGTTTTTCCAATCATGCTAATTTCTTTTCAGTCGAAGATATTGTACCAATGATGACAAGTTCTATGGCTAGTTGGGTACAAAATACTTATTTGCCAACATTAAGAAGAGAGTATGATCCACAAGGTTTTTATTATAGTGTACAAACAACTGCTCCTGTTGTGAGAATTTTGAAAGAAGAAGGTAATTATATGGAGATAATGGTAGAAACCCAAAGAGTTGAAGATAGAGAAGGACAAAAACAAAATTTTAATCAAGCTATTAAAATAGATTTAGTTAAAAGTGGTGAGGAGTGGCTAGTTGATGGAGCATTTTGGCAAAAACAAGAATAAACTAAAACGGCTATTCGAAAAAGTACTCAGTTATATTTTCCCAATTGAGTGTGTTAGCTGTCAAAAAGAGGGGGAGTATATTTGCTCCGCCTGTTTTGCTCAAATAAAACTGATTGAAAACTTTAGTTGTTTTATATGCAATCAAGGATCATTTGCCAAAGGTATTTGTCCCAAGTGTGAAGAAACCACTAGCATAGATCAAATAATTGTGGCTACAACTTATCAAGATAATATTGTTGGTAAGCTGGTTGAACAATTTAAGTACAATTATTTAGAAGATACCAAATATCTACTTAGTCGAGTCTTGATAAAACAAATTGAACAGAAAGAATTAACTAATGTTTTGCGTAATAAAGTTTTAGTACCAGTGCCTTTGCACAAAAAAAGATTAGCGGAAAGAGGGTTTAATCAAGCGGAAGAATTAGCTAAATTATTAGCAGTTAAGTTTGATTCTCAGGTTAATACTACAATTGTGAGGAGAGTTGCTAACACAAAACAACAAGCAAAATTGAACAGAAAACAACGTTTGCAAAATCTTATAAATGCTTTTAGAATAGATAGTGAAGGCAGTTGGCCTGAAGAAGTAATTCTCATAGACGATGTTTTAACTACGGGTACAACATTTACTGAGTTATGTAAATGTCTTAAGAAAAATGGTGTTAAAAAAGTTGTTTGTATTGCTATTTGTCATGGATAATAATATGGAAAAAAATCAAAAAAAAGTAAAAATTTTATTAAGCGGAGGAGGTACAATTGGTTCAGTCAGTCCGCTAATTGCTATAAAGCAAGAATTAGATAAACAGCAAATCCAAGCTGAGTATCTTTGGATTGGGACGGAAAACGGCATAGAAAAAGATATTGTTAGTAAACAGAATATTGAATTTAAATCTATAAATTCAGGTAAGTTAAGAAGATATTTCTCAGTTAAAAATTTTTTAGCACCGTGGCATACTTTTGTTGGTATTATCCAAGCTTTGAGAATTATAAATAAATTTAAACCAGATATAATTTTAACTGCTGGAAGTTTTGTTTGTGTGCCAGTGGCTATTGCTGGTTGGTTATCTAGAAAAATAGTTGTTGTTCATCAGCAAGATTTAAAAATAGGTTTGGCTAACAAATTGATGGTGCCTTTTGCTAAGCAAATAACTGTGACATTTGAAAAGTCAATTAAGGATTATAAAGCTAAGAAAGTAGTTTGGACTGGTAATCCTGTTCGGCAAGAACTTTTTTCTGGTGATATTGAGCAGGGGCGTGCTATGTTCAATTTAGAAGCTGAATTACCAACATTATTAGTTATTGGTGGCAGCTTAGGTTCAGAAATAATAAATAAAACAGTTTTTTCTAGTGTGCCTGAACTAATTAAGACAATGCAAATCATTCATATTACAGGCAAAGGTCAAGTGATTGAATGGGTAGATAAAGAAAAATTTGGAACTAATGTTACGAGATATCATTCTCAAGAATATCTTTATGATGAATTGGTTCATGCTTATGCAGTAGCTGATTTGGTTGTTTGTCGAGCGGGTATGTCTACGATGACAGAGTTGTCAGCCTTGAACAAACCGATGGTTGTTATCCCGATTCCAGATAATCAACAAGAAGAAAATGCCCAATTTTTTGATAGTAAAAATGCAATCATTTTGCTAGAACAAAAATCTTTAACTGAAGATCAGTTTATTACCATTGTGCAAGGTTTATTTAATAATCCAAATAGTTTAGCTCGATTGAAAAATAATTTAAAAAGTGTAATGTTGCCAGATGCCAATATTCGATATTCACAGCTGATTAAGGAATTGTTAAAAATAAATTAAAATTATTAATATGAAAAATGATTTAGGTTTAGAATTGCGTGAGCAAGAAAAAATCATCAGAGTTGTAAATCATCACTTGATTGTGATTGTTCCACACGTTGTAATCTCTTTTTTAATATTAATTTTAAATTTTTTCTTAATGTATTATTTGTTCATTCAGGGTTGGTGGGGTGCGGTTTTGTTTTTTGCTATAGTTTTGTCAGTTTTGTTTTACATGGTGAGGTTGGTTTTCTTGTATAAAAAAAATAAATTTGTTATTACCAATCAACGAATTATAGATTTTGAGCAGGTTGGTTTTTTTGAAAAATTTATTAATGAATTTACGTATGCAAAAGTTGATAAAGCCTCAGCCGTTGTTAAAGGAATTGGTGGCGCTTTATTCAAATATGGTAATTTAAAATTAAATTTAATTGAAGACCTTGGTCCATTTGAATTGTACAAAGTTCCAAGACCAATAGAATTACAAGAATTAATTAATAGTCAATTAGCCACTTCTGAAGAAAAGAAAGGAATTGAGCCTAGTGCTGAGCCTGTCAGTTTAGTTATGGCGGAAATAAACATGCTTGGTCGGTCAGAAAAAATTCAAATTTATAAAAAATTAAAAGCTGAATTATTAGCTGAAAAGCAAAAAAATGAATTTTAACTTCGAAAATAAATGTGCTATAATCATATGGTAGGAAAATCAAGGGAAAAAATAAAACATAGTCTTTTTTCTCGGTTTTTTGTGGTATTGGTAATTTTAGTGTCAATATTGTTAATTTTTGGTATTGCTCGGGAATATATGAGTAGAAATGAACTTGATAATGAAATTAACCAATTAGAAGATGAGTTACAAAGGTTAAAAGTACAAAAAAAAGATTTTTTAAGTTCAATAGAGTCATATGATAGCGATTTTTTTGTGGAGCAAGAAGCTAGGACAAAGTTCGATATGAAAAAACCTAATGAACAAGTAGTTATTATTCCGATCAGTGGTATTGTTAATAATCAAGATAATAATTCAGATGTTTTAGATAGTAATAAACAAATGGACCAAAATCAATTAAATATTATGCAGTGGTGGCAATATTTCTTTGGTATAAAGTCTTAATAAATCATATTTGGAATTAACTAATTTAAGTATTTTAATAAATAGATTAGTTGATTACACTTAATTAATTTTTATGGAAAGCACAGAGAAAAAAGGGAAAAAACTGGAGGGTCTTTTTCTTAAAATTAAAAAAAATATTAAAAAACCGAGTCGAATGGTAATCGCCATTATTGTTAGTAGTTTAGTTGTTGTTTTTTGTTTTTTGGGTATCGTTGGTTTAGGTGCATATCGATATGATTGGAATAATAAATTTGTAAAAACAATAACCAAAGCCTTACCTTTCCCAGCTGCGATTGTAGATGGCTCAGTTATAAAACTTTCTGATTGGAAATATGAGGTTGAAGGTGTGATGTTTTATTCTGAACAACGACTTGATGGTGTTGTCAAGGCTGATGTAGAAAAAGAAGTAATGGATAAGATGATAATGGAGAAAATTTTAGAAAAAATGGCGAAAGGTTATGGTGTAAAAGTTACAGACGAAGATATCGGTGAACAATTAGTGGTATTGGCAGAGCAAGTTGGTGGTATGGAAGAATTAGAAAATGTTGCTAAGGAATATTTTAATTGGGATCTTGAAACTTTTAAACAAAAAATTCTTCGACCTGAAACATTACGAATGAAATTAATTGAAAAAATATCAACATCTGATAGAGCAAGAAAACAAGCTAAAGTTAAAGCAGACAAGGTATTAGCTGAAGTAAAAAGTGGCGATAAGGATTTTGCTGATTTAGCAGAAGAATATAGCGATGATACAGGTTCAGCTGCAGTTGGTGGAGATCTAGGTTATTTTCCACGTGGTGTAATGGTTCAAGAGTTTGAGGATGTAGCTTTTTCTTTGGGCGTTGGCGATGTTAGTGATTTAGTTTTAACTGATTTCGGTTATCATATAATTAAGGTTAATGATCATATTTATCCAGAAGATGTCGTGGGAATTGACGATGGACAAACTGATGAAGACTTGGCTAATACAACTCAAGAAGAAGTTAGTGCTCAACATATTCTAATTTCAACCAAAGGTTATGATGATATACTTGCTGAGTTTGAAGAAAATGCTCGAGTTCATAAATTCGTAGCTTTGGATAGTGAATAAACAATAAACATAGATGGACTTATGGAGGACTTAAATCAACAACCTATTAAAGAAAATAATTCAATGAAATTTTTTTGGAAAATTGCATTGTCAGTTGCTATTACTATTATAGTAATTTCTTCTATTTTCTTTTATGTTTATCAAAAAACAATCTCAGTGTCAGACCAATTAGCTTCTGATTTTAAGGAGCAGAATAACGTTCTTTTAGCTGAAAAAGATTCACTGTTGCAAAGTATTGCAACAAAAGAAATGGAAACAAAAGAGATAAGTGAAAAATTGTCCGAAACTAGCCTAGCTGTTCATTTACCAATCAGATTTAAATACCCTGAATTATGGAGTCTAAGTTATTATTACAATGTAACAGATGATGTTGTCAGTCCTTTTGAATTAGTTTTTAGTGATAGTAACGGAAGAGCTTATCTTAAGGTAGAATCACCGGTGCCATCTGTTGGCTTGGAACCATGGATTTTGACAGAGAAGGATGATTTGCCTGAGGGTGTTGATTATTATGAGTATGATGAAAATTTAAATATTGGTGAAATGGCTGGGGTGGAGAAAGATAGAGCCTTAATTTATCGGTATAAATACGCAGAAGATAGAACTTGTGTGCCAGCAAATGACGATGATAAGATAGGTTGGTTTTTTATGAGTTTTTCAACTTCCGCAGAAGATCCTGGTTTTTATATAAGTTTGTTTAATGAAATTGTTAAAAGTTGCCACGTCGAATAAAGTATGAAAAAATATTTTGCTTGCATTATCTTTAGCTTTTTAGTGTGTCTTAATGTTCAAGCTGAAACTTTTGTAACTGATATTTATGTTGATCAGCCAACTATTAGTAAAGGTTATACTGTCGTGAGTGAGGATGAAAATTTTCGTTTAGGAATTTATCCAGAAGTTTTAGCCAAAGAAACGAGAGTAGTAGTAAAACAATTTGACCAGAATGATTTTGTCTATCCTGAAAATTGGACTCCAATTAGTGATGTTTATGAATTTGATATTTTCAATAAACAAGCATTCCAAAACGAGAAACCTCTTATTATTAGAATTAAAACACAAAAAGCATCAACTCATTTGAAGAAAATATTTTTCTGGAATGGTGTGATTGAACAATGGGTTGAATTGCCTTCGGAAACAGCTGACCTAGAAACAATGAAATCAATTATTCATTTACCTTATGCGAAAATGGTTGTACTTGAAAATCAAGAAATATTAGGTATTGGTGATGCTAGCTGGTATGCTTATAAGGGTTGTATGTGTGCGGCTTCACCTGATTATGCCAAAGGCACAAAGTTAAAAGTTAAAGATCTTGATACAAATAAGGAAATAGTTGTGACTGTAAATGATTACGGTCCAGACAGAAGTATTTTTCCAGAGCGAATTATTGATTTGGATAAAGTTGCATTTCAAGAATTAGGGAAATTAAGCTGTGGCGTCTTGAAAAATATATTAGTTACGGAAATAAAATAAAAATAAAATATGATAAGGTTTCGACAAGTTACAAAATTTTATGAGCCAGATACTTATGCGCTCAAAGGTGTTAATATCCACATAAAACAAGGAGAGTTTGTTTCGATTATTGGACAAAGTGGAAGTGGTAAAACAACTTTAGTGAAATTATTAACAGCTGAGGAAACTTTAACAGACGGTTCACTTAATTTGAGTGGTTGGGATATTTCCAAAATTCATTATCGAGAGATCCCTTTACTTAGACGCCAAATAGGCGTGATTTTTCAGGATTATAAGTTGTTAGCTCAAAAAACTGTATACGAAAATATTGCGTTTGCTTTGGAGGCGTGTGGTGCTCCACATAAAAAAATAAAAGCAATTATTCCACAAATTTTAAGAGTTGTTAACCTTTCAAATAAAGCTGATCGTTATCCGAAGCAACTTTCAGGTGGAGAACAACAAAGAGTTGGGATTGCTCGATCTTTGATTCATAGACCAAAAATTTTGGTGGCGGATGAGCCAACAGGTAATTTGGATTTGACTAATACTCGGGAAATTGTTGATTTGCTAAAAAAGATTAACGAACTTGGCACAACTGTGATGTTAGTTACGCATGATCGTGATGTTGTAAATATGCTAAAAAAACGGGTGATTGTTTTGGATCGCGGGCAAGTAGTCAGTGATCAAAAGGTTGGTCGATATGTTATGTAGTTAATAATGAAAATAAAAATAAAATATATGAATTATTCTTTTTTCCGAATAATAAAATTTGCAATTCAAGATTTCTATAGAAATTTTTGGTTATCAATAGTAACTATTACAGTTCTAATTTTAGCTTTATTTTCAGTTAATATTTTAGTTTCCTTAAATGCTATTTCTGATAGTGTTATTAGTTCAGTCAAGGACAAGGTTGATGTAAGTGTGTTTTTTCAGGCTGAAACGCCACAAGCTGTGATTGATAATTTTCAGCAAAAAATTGTGGCAATGGATGAAGTAGACAGTGTTTTGTTTATTGGTAAAAATGAAGCTTTGGATAGTTTTAAGGAAAAACATAGCGATGATCCAGCTTTGATGGAAGCGCTTAAGGAAGTCGAACAAAATCCTTTGTTAGATGCTTTAATTGTTAAGGCTACAGACACTGCTGGTTATAATAAAATATTATCAACTTTGAATTTACCAGAAAATCAAGAAGTCATTAAATATCAAAATTATACTGATCATGAAAAGATTATTAACCGAGTTTCTGTTTTGAGTGATAAAATTAGAAAATTCAGTCTTTCTTTGACAGTGATATTCTCAATTATTGCGATATTAATAGTTTTTAATGCAATTAGAGTCACAATCTATACTCATCGTGAAGAGATCGCAGTTATGCGCCTTGTGGGGGCTAGTAATTCATTTATTAGAGCGCCATTTTTGGTGGAAGGTATAATTTTTGCTCTTGTTTCTGTTTGTCTGGCTTCAATTGCTTTGTATGTTTGTTTTATTGCATTAACTCCATATTTAAGCGGTTTCCTTGAAACTTACAATTTTAGTTTAATTGGGTATTATCAAGCTAATTTTTGGCAAATTTTATTATCTCAGATTGGGGCAGTGATCCTTTTGAATATAGTAAGCGCGGGTGTGGCTATAGGTAAGCACCTTCGAGTTTAAGGGTTTACAATGTCCAAAAATCATGCTAAACTACTATTCGTAGTTAGCATTTTGTTATTTAGTCTATCGAAATAAGGAGAGGTGCCTGAGCGGTCGAAAGGGGCACCCTGCTAAGGTGTTAGATTCTAACGGGTCTCGAGGGTTCGAATCCCTCCCTCTCCGCCAAAAATAGACATATAAACAAATAAGGGATGAGAAGCCTGCCCTGAGGTAGGAGCAAGCGACGAATCTCAGGGAATCCCTCCCTCTCCGCCAATTTATTCGTTTTTTGGGCTTAAATATAGTGCAAAGGGCTAATCATAAAAATAGCGTAAATTACTTGTTGCAAATTAAAATCATAATAATTATGGAGAGATGGCTGAGTGGTTGAAGGCGACGGTCTTGAAAACCGTTGAACCTGCAAGGGTTCCGTGGGTTCAAATCCCACTCTCTCCGCCAAAGATTATCAATTCTTAATATCGGGATTTGAATGGGAAGGGGTAGGGAAACGGTAGTTTCCCGAGGAGGAAAGTTGGGAAACCTTGGGTTTCCCAAAGGAGCAAAGCGACGCTCAAGATCCCACTCTCACTCCGCCTAAAATAAACTTAATTTAAGCAGTTTCGCGTACGCGAAGCTGTTTTTTTTATTGCTCTTTTTTGTGTAATTTTATTTGCCTGATTTCGGAAAAATGAGTATAATTTAGTTAGATTTGGGTTCGGGTAGGAGGATTTTTGTAAAATTAATTTTTATTTTTTAATCCCAACAATATGATAGATCTTAAAAATGCTAATAAAAAACTTATTGATTTAATTTTTTTTGCCTTGGATAACGGAATCGATTCGGTTAAAACAGGTGACCTCTTAATACCATTTATTGTTGCTGAAACAGATAGTAAAAAAACACTAAATAAGTTTGTACCAAAAGATTTTAGTAAAATGGAAGAATGTTTGCAAAAAGCTCAAGAATATATAACCAAGCTTAATCCTTTACCAGATTTTATTGTGATTACGTTTGATGGGAAGGTAACAATTCAAGGCGAAAAAACAGAGGCGATAGTGGTCAAAGGATTTGATAAAACACAAGATGAAGGGTTTGTATTTGCCCAGAGATATAAACCAAAAGCATTTTTAAAAAAGTTTTCTGTCATAGGTAATGCTGGTTACATGGGAAATGAATCAAACCCATTGAAAAAATAAAAATTTACATCACTTGACACAGAATATGCGGTTCTGTTCGTCATCGTAACTTTTTTAACTATAATCATCTTTGGCACTGGCAAGTCGCTTTATTCCAAATTATATCAGTGCCAAAGATCGCATATATACGAAAGTTGTGTGAAATAGCAAGAAATTCCTTACTTATTTTTTAGATTTTTTTTGGGAAATTTATTTTAGGTCAAACATGACTTGTGATAAAATATAATCATTATTATTAACTACTAAAATTATGGAAAACCCGCAAATGGGCTCAACGCCCGAACAGCCAAAGAAAAAATGGAAAGTGCTAATCGAAATGGAAGGATATGGCAAAGATGGTGAAGAAATTACCGGCCCAGCTCTTTATGAAGAAGTAATAGTTGAAGCAATGACTGCTGATGAGGCAGATGATGTTGTGACAAATATGGATTTTGGCAATCGTAGAGTAAGCTACGTAGAAGAACCGGAGGAAGTTATAGAAGCTAAATAAGTTGTATCATTCAAACAAAATTTATACTTATGGAAGGTGAACAACATTTTTCCCCTAAAAAAAAGAAAAAGCCACTATTTTTGTATCACGCATCGGCCAACAGGGAAATAGAAAATTTTGAACCTCGAGCAAAAAGTACACGTGACCCAGAAGAAGGTCCTGTTATTTTTGCCACCCCTGATTTTGCACTTGCTACTACATTTTTAGTCAGCGAAGCAAATGATGAGTGGACTCAAATTGGAAAAATCAACAATACCCCTTACATGGTAATTATGGATAAAGAAAAATTTTTGCTACATGATAAAGGTGGCTCAATTTATAAATTTTCGAATAATGGCTTTACTTCAGATCCAGACAAGGGTATGGGCGATGATGAATGGACCAGTAGAGATTCGGTTACTCCAATTGAAAAAACGGATGTTGAATCAGCTCTTGGGGCAATGATAGAAAATGGCGTACAAGTATTCTTCGTGGAGAAAGAAACATTCAGCAAGATTAAAGACTCCGCAGATAAGATCAGCATATTAAAAACACTTGAATCTGAAAATCAAAGACAAGGAAAAAATTTTGCGTGAAATTGTAGTTTTGCTTTTTTCCTGTTTTGGGAAAAATAAGTATAATTTAGTTAGATTTATATCACACAACACCGAGATAAGTAAAAGGGGATAGTTTAATATTTCTTGATCCATAACTCCGTAAAAATGTTTATTTAATAAGGGGAAAAGAATATAATTAAATTAAAATAAATTATAACAATATGAAACATATTATAAGTTGGAAAGTGTTTTTTGTTTTATTAGGATTGGCAATGATCAGCATAATTTGCGTATTTCCATACATTCTCACTGTTCAGGGGGAATTATTAAATAAAATTGGCCAGCCGATTCAGGTTATATTCATCGCTCAATTTATTCAAAGCCTTATTCTTTTTTCTATTGTTATATTTTTTGGGCTTTTTTTTGCAAAAAAATTAAATTTTCAACTTCCACTTATTGAAAAAATATTAGAAAAAAAAGATTATAAGTCAATATTAAAAAATATTCTAGGAAAATCAGTCCTCTCAGGAATTATCGTGGCCATTGCCATCTATGTATTAGATATTCTTTTTTCTATAAATGGTGCGATTATTACCACCCACGAAAACTATGCCCCAATATGGCAAAAATTGCTCGCAGCTGTTTACGGAGGGGTGGCTGAAGAAATTCTAATGAGATTATTTTTGATGCTGTTCTTTATTTGGATTAGTGTGAAATTATTTAGAAAAACAGAAACTTCGAAATTAGGAATAATCATATCAATTTTTCTCTCGGCTATAATATTTGGTTTGGGACATTTGCCGATTACAGCTTCTGTAACCGCGATTACACCTATAGTTATAGGTCGAGCAATTATTTTAAATGGAATCGGCGGAATTGTTTTTGGCTGGCTTTTTTGGAAAAAGGGTCTTGAATCAGCAATAATTGCTCATTTTACTGCGGATATTTTTTTATTAACCATTTTACCTTTGGTTTTTTAAAATATATTAAAAATATTAAACTTAATTAAATAATACAAATGCTACAATAGTAAAAGCCACAGATAGTCATATAAACGTAAATGTATTCTTTAATTCTGGAGGTGGCTACATTTAGGAGGCAAAAGTTTAAGGCGAATGGAAGTATTATGATAATTATTTCGGTGGTGAATCAGTGGCTGGTAAACATGAGACTATTAAAAAAAATAAAAGTATGAGTTTTTCTGGACAAAAGCTATAAAAAGACCTATAATTATTATAATTATTGGGTATTTGACGCTTGAATCTTGGCACAACTTTAGTCAATAAATAAAAATAAAAATATGAAAAAGTTTTTAACAAAATTAGTTACACCGTTAATGCCTGAAGATATTGGTGAAATCCATATTAGTTGGGAGTTCCCAGAATTTGTCCAACAAGAAAGAAGTCGAGCTTGGTATGTGGTATTTTCCTTGTTACTCGCTTTGTTGATTTTGTATGCAGCTTTTACAGCGAATTTTTTGTTTGCCATAATTCTATTACTTGGTTCATTTGTAATTATTTTTCAATATTTTCAACAAGCTAGGAAATTGCCAATGGTTATTGGTCAAGACGGTATTATTATAGATACCCAGTTTATTCCATATAAGGCTTTGAAAAGTTTTTCCATTGTTTATGAACCGCCAGTTATTAAACTTCTTTATTTAGATTTTAATAGTTCTGTACGAAAAAGTTTACCAGTTCCACTTGAAGATGTTAATCCAATCAAAGTCCGAGAAATTTTACTTAATTATATTGAAGAAAACTTTGAAAGAAAAGAAGAGTCATTTGATGAAACATTTGAAAGAGTCTTGCGTTTAAGATAAATATAATTTAAAGTAATTAAATTACAGTTATCTGTTTTTTGTTTATATGATTTTGTCCTCATAGCTCAGTTGGATAGAGCGTCAGCTTGCGGAGCTGAAGGTCGGAGGTTCGAGTCTTCCTGGGGACACCATTTTAAGCTGATTTTCAGCTTTTTTTGTATAAATTTTTGAGTTGACGATTTATAATAAATATGATAATTTTTTATTGGAATGTATATTAACAATTATAAAAGGATTAATGCAAACAAAGATAAATTAATAAGCCAACTTGCTAGCAATCACTTAAAAGGAGAATTGAATGAAAGTTATTCAAAACAAAATCGAGGGTGTTTTTGAATTTATTGCGACTGATATTGAAGAAACTAAAGTTCTAAGAAAATTGATCAAAGCTTGTAAACCTGGAAATAAATTGAATTATGGTGGATATATAGATAATCCGGATAATTCTAGGAGTTTGAATTTCCATTTTGGAGCGAAGAAAAAAATACAAAGAAAAAGAATTAGTGCTTATGCTACTTTGAAAATTATTGTGCCAGTGGGTGGAATACAGTTGAGTTTAGCTGGAAATGATAAGGAAGATTTAGATAATATTAGGACCTTGCGTGATATTTGTCGTTTGGGGTCAGATGAGGTCATTTTTCTTAGCGGAACTGAGATTGATGGTTTAGTATCTATCGTTATTGCACCTAGCAATTGTAAGGTTTGTGGAGCTAAAATTGCTGATCTTGTAAGTTCTGAATTTAATATTTGTGAAACGTGTGCTGGTAACTGTGAGCATGAGTATGAGGAAATATATGTTCGAGGTGTTGGTTTTCGTGATTTTTGTGGATTGTGTGGACGAATGAAAGGAGCGTGATATGAAAATTATTCATGATGAAAAAGAGGGTGTGTTTGTTTTTATTGCGAGAGACGTTGAGGAAACAGAAGTTTTGAGAAAGTTGATCAAGGCTTGTCAACGAGGAAATAAATTGGATTATGGTGGGCGAAAAACAAATCCGGATAATTCTATGAGTTTAGATTTTTATTTTGGAGCTAAGGAAAAAGAAGTAGTAAGAAGACTTAGTGAGTGTTGTATTATAATTGATACAGTGCATGTGGGTGGTATACATTTAAGGTTGAAAGGAATCGAAAATCAAGATCAGAATAATGTTAGAGCATTGCGTGATTCCTGCTATTTCGGATCAGGTGAATTAACTTTTCTTCGTGGGACAGAGATTGATGGTTCAAAAGCTATTATTGTTGTAGCAGGTTATTGTAAAGTTTGTGGAGGTAAAATTACGGATTCGGGTAGTTGTGAATATAGGGTTTGCAAAAAGTGTGCTGATAAATGTAATCATCAATATGTTCATGGATATATTCATGGTGGAGAAATATCACTTGGTAGGGGGGTGTATTGTGAATTGTGTGGACGAGTGAAAGATAATGAAAACGTTTTTCCGATTCTTAAACAGGGAGAATCTGGCATTGTGGAAATTTTGTAAATTACATTACGGAAGATTAAAATAATCTTCCGTTTTTTTTGTTTAAATAACATGCTAAAATATATAAAGAACAATATAACAATTGAAATATAATGAATTTAGAGACCAAAATAAGCGAATTAACTAGAGTCGGCAAAACAACTGGCTCACGATTAAAAAATCTCGGTTTGGAAACTGTGGAAGATTTGATTTTTTATTTTCCTTTTCGTTATGAGGATTACAGTATTATTAAATCAATCAACAGTTTAATACCTGGTGAGCCGGTTACGGTTAAGGGTAAAATTCAACTAATTGCCAACCGGCGAAGTTGGCGCAAAAGAAAAATTATTACTGAGGCGTTAATTTCAGATGAAACTGAAACAGTGAAAATTATTTGGTTTAATCAACCATTTTTAACAAAATCATTGAAAGTCGGAGATGAAGTTTTCATTTCAGGTAAATTAGACGAAGACCGATTGCAATTTGTTAGTCCAGATTATGAAAAAGTTCGAACAGAAAATATTCATACTGCTAGACTGGTGCCAGTTTATCATTTAACGCAAGGCGTAACCCAAAAGCAACTTCGCTTTTTGCTTAGTCAATGTCGTTCAGTTATGCAAAGTTTGCCAGAATATGTGCCTCAAGATATTTTGCAAAAATATAAATTTTTAGATTTAAATTCAGCTTTGTCAAATATTCATTTCCCTGAAAACAAAAAAATTGCTGAGCAAGCTAAATTGCGTTTACAGTTTAATGAACTTTTTTTAATTCAGTTGGCTATTCAAAAGGAAAAACAACTTTTGAAAGAAAGCAAAGCTTTGAAAATTAAATTTTTACAAAAACAAACTAAGGATTTTGTGGAATCTTTGCAATTTAAATTGACTGATGCGCAAAAAAAATGCTCTTGGGAAATTATTCAAGATTTAGAAAAAGATCGACCAATGAATCGTTTACTTGAAGGTGATGTTGGTTCTGGTAAAACAGTAGTTGTAACTCTTGGTATGTTGAACTGTATTTTGAACGGGTACAAAGTCGTATTGATGGCTCCGACAGAAATTTTAGCTGAGCAACATTACCAGACTTTGCGCAAGTTTTTTGTTAAACAAAAATTTAATTGTGCATTATTTACAGGTAGCAAAAGAGAGATCAATGGGGAAAAAATTAGTAAGATAAAAATTTTGGATATTTTAAAACAAGGTCAATTTGATCTTGTTATAGGCACTCAAGCTTTAATTCAGGCAGGCGTTGAAATAAAAGATTTAGGTTTGGTGGTGGTAGATGAACAGCATCGTTTTGGAGTGAGTCAAAGAAAGGCTTTGGTAAATAAGAGTCAAAAAAACGGCTATTTGCCTCATTTCCTTTCCATGACAGCTACACCGATTCCTAGAACTTTAGTTTTAACTTTGTATGGTGATTTGGATTTGTCTATAATCAATCAAATGCCAGCGGGACGAAAACCAATTTCAACTAAAGTTGTTTATGAAGGCGACCGTCAAAAAGCGTATGACTTTATAGGCCAGGAAATTAGTCACGGTCGCCAAGTTTTTGTTATTTGTCCACTGATTGATCCTAGTGATAAGGCGGGAACTAAATCAGTTAAACAAGAATTTGAAAGATTAGATAAAGATATTTTTCCTGATTTGAAAATCGGACTAATGCATGGCAAATTAAAATCAATTGATAAACAGTTGATAATGCAAGAATTTGCTGAACATAAAATTGACATATTAGTTTCAACTTCAGTTATTGAAGTTGGTATTGATGTGCCCAATGCTTCCATTATGATGATTGAAGGTGCTGATCGATTTGGTTTGGCTCAATTGCATCAGTTTCGTGGACGGGTCGGACGAGGTGAACATCAATCTTATTGTTTTCTTTTTACTGATAATAATTCACCACTGACAAAAAAAAGATTAAAATATTTAGAACAGTGTAAAGATGGATTTAAACTAGCGGAAATGGATTTACAACTTCGTGGACCTGGAGAAGTTTATGGCGTTCAACAATCAGGTTTGCCTGATTTAAGAATTGCCAGCTTAACAGATTTATCTTTAATTCAAAAAGCGCAAGAAGAAGCACGAATTTTATTACAAAATGGTAATTTAAGTCAAAATTTACAAGTCGTGGTTGATAAGCAAAAAATCAGTTTGCATTTTGAATAGATTAGTAGTTGATGTTGACAGTGAGCAGGCATTTTGCTAAAGTTTTTCTTGATTGTTTGATAGTAGTTTAATTGACTAGGAGGATCAATAAATGGAAAGCGTAAGGGATAAAAAATGCCCACACTGTGCTCGCTTGATCCAAATTGAACAAAATCAAACTAAATTTTTTCTTGATGAATTTTGGCATTCTGAATGTTTAATTCGCTATGCACTAAGTCAGATTGCTCAGTCTTTTGGTCATAAAATTGAGATTATCGGTTTTCTTATGGGCATTAGAGGTAATTATACTAAGTTTGAAAGAGCTTTATTGGTTATTTGGGTGAAAATTGCAAAGCAAGAAAATACTGATTTTGAAGTTCGAGAGTTAGTTCGAGATTTGTTAGTCCATTTATTCCAATACACGCCAGAAGAATTAACTAATACTTATTGGTCTGGTAGTGTTGTTTCAATTTACAAGGTAATGTCTGCTTAAAAAATAAAACTGATCGCAATCTGGCGGTCAGTCTTTTTTTTTGTAATTTATTCTTGTGTGATTTTTGCTAATTGATCAGGAAAGTTTTGATAAATTAAATTTATTGCTTTAATGGCTATTGTTCTTAGCGTTTTTCGGTCATTGTTTTTTTTGCAGTTCTCAAGTTGGCTATTAAATTCATCAACCAAAGCATCAATTTCTTTGACCATGTCTGGGTTACTCAATTGAATTATTTTTTCTGCAACTGATGATAAACCATTTCTAGCAAAATATTTTTGGTAATGGGGAATTGGACTTATTTTTTGAAATATATCATCAGCAACATCATCATCAGTTAAATGTAAACAACCCCAAGCATTAAAATAATCTGGATTAAGTGTGTAGTTTGCTCTTTCCATTTCTTCTTTTACTCGCAAACTATCACGTTTAAGTTTTTTTTGTATTAATTTCTGATCATCATTAGCAAAAGGAAAATCCTTTCTTTCAAAAGTTTCAGGATCAACATAGTTTGGCCCATATATAAGCAGTTTTGCTTGATTAGCAATATCAAGTAATGGTTGAATAATCTGTTTTTGTTGACAAATAGGTAGGAGTTCGTTGAATTTATCAGCTAAGCGGTCAAATTCTTTTATAGCGTCAGGATGGCTGAGAATTTTTAATGTATTAGCATAATCGTTATCTCTGTAAGCGTGCGGTCGGCGATAGCTTTCAATATAGTGAAAAACTGGTTTTACTTTGTTTAAATATTGCAAACCATCTTTTAGTAGACCTATATTTCCTGCCCAAACATTGAATGAATCACTTAATAAGCCGGTTTCTGAAGTTTTCATTCCTTCCACAAGTCTTAGTCTATATTCTCGACGTTCTTCAGCGTCAGATTTGAATTTAATCATTTCTCCAGAGTCTGGAGAAACAAGACCCTCCAAAGAAGAATCTTCTTTAGAGGTTTGGGGTTGATCTTTTTTCCTAAAAGGGTTGAACATATTTATAGTAAATTTATGAGTTGGCTGATTTATCTAATTTATGAATAATATCATCAGCAATTTTTTGATCAATAGGCATGTTTAAGAGTTTTTTTAAATCTTTTTTAGGTACTAGGCTAACTGTCCAAACTTCTTCAACTTCGCCATCTTTTCTGTGAAAATCTGCTTGAGTTGGTGTTCCTCCAATTCTTTTGGCCAAATAATATCGTGTTAACGTTGTGGTTTTTGTATAGTCACCTAAATAACCGGTGATTTCGGTAAGTAAACCAGTTTCTTCCAAAGCTTCCTTAACGGCCGTTTGCTGTAAGGTTAAAGTCGGTTCAATTCTGCCTTTGGGAAAGGTGTGTTCATATCCGCCAAAATGATTACTTGGTTCATATATCCAAATTCTGCCATCTGGTTCCTCAATAATTACGCCAGTAGATTTTTTTAAATAACTGTTTGGAGGCAATTTAAATTCCGGTTCTTGGTTTTTTAGATCAACATCTGGTATATTTGCGAACTCTGGAGCTTCTTTTATACTTTCAAATTTAACGTCGTTAATTTCTAATCCTTCGCAAAAAGTTGTTTTTGAAAAATTAACTATTTCATTCGGATCTTTTAGTGGATCTTGTTCTTGTTCAAATTTAAACATATCTTTTGGTTTAATTGCAGTTATATTAATTTCAATAATTGATTAACTTCTGTAACTTGAATAGTGCCAATTATTTAGAGTGGATTGAAAAGTTTTAACAGAAGTACTATTTCTTAATTTTTTTTATAAAATAATAAAACGAACTTAAAATCGGAATATTTAGGGCAATTGTGAAAATTAATAATAGTAAGAGTATTATTAAGTCTGGGATGTTTTCGACATTTAATTTAACCCATAGTGGTACAGTAATATTCGTTGCATAAAAAAGGTGAAGGTATGTTGGAATAAATATTACGGTAATAATAATTATTAAACTATTTAGCTGACCTAAAAGTATTTTTGAAATATCTTTATCAACTATCGTTGATTTTAAATATTTTAGAAAATTGTTTTTATTTTTCTCAAACTTTTCCTCTAATAAATTATAGGTTTTTTGCGAACTGTCAATTATAAAACCGATTGGTGCTAATGTTAATATAAGTAGAAAAATATTTTGTAATTTCAATTCTTGAATTAAAGAAAAATATAAACTGGTCGAGATATTGCTTATTACACCGAGTGGCTTATACAGTATTATTACAATAGAAAAAACAATGACTGAAAAGAAAATAGTTAAGATATTACCAAGAAATGAAAATATTGATTTTTTGTTCAGCCCAAAATTTATGAAAGTATAAATACCAATAAAAATAATTGCACTGAACAAACTTAATAACAAAATATTTGAATTGTTAATTGCCATCGGTAGTGTATACGTGAAAAGTATTGTCAAAATAATGATACTACTAGCAAAAATTTTCCAACTTTTTTTATATAACAAAACAAATAATAAAAATAATATTATTAAAATAGCTTTCAGAATAATGGGGGAGCGGTATTTACTAATTATTTGATAATTTTCAAATGAGTAATTATTTTTTGTTAAAATTAATTTGTCTCTAGTTTGAAATCGTTCAAAAACAGAATCAACTTGATTTTTATAATGGCTTACTCCAATGAGTTGATTTTTGTTTTCTCCAGATTTTATTTTGACTTCAAATTCTTGAAAAATAGCTAAGGGGTCTAAATATTCATCATATTCTTCAAAGTTTTCTGCGATAATTTCAGTTATTTCTCCAATGAAATAAGTTTCTTTTAGTTGAGTATCATTAGCAATATTTTGCTCTTCAAGTATATTTTCAGAATCTACCGTTGTTTCTTGAGCTATGGCAACATGGCCAATAAAAAAGAATATTAACAAAATAATGATTATTTTTGAGTACTTACTTTTCATAATTATAATAAATTTAATAATTGATTAACTTCTGTAACTTGAATAGAATTATTTTGTTTTTTAGGAATTATAATATTTTTAAATCCTAATTTTTTAGCTTCCTGAACTCTTTTTTCTAAATTGATAACCGACCGAACTTCACCACCAAGTCCAATTTCACCTATGGCAATAGTATCTTTGCTAATGGGTTTATTTCTGAAAGCTGAAATAATAGCGAGAGCAACAGCTAGATCAATAGCTGGTTCAGTTACTTTTAATCCGCCGACAATATTTAAATGAATATCTTGATTGTTTAGATTGATATTCGCTCTTTTGAATAAAACGGCTGAAAGCATTTGCAATCTATTTTGATCGTAGCCCGACGTTTTTCTTTGCGGATAACCAAAAATAGTTGGAGTGACCAGAGCTTGGACTTCAATCAGAAAAGCTCGAGTACCTTCCATAAAACAGGAAGTTACAGTTCCAGGTGTGATATTTGTTTCATTGGAAAGGAATGCTTTTGTTGGATCTTTTACTTCAGCTAAACCTTTGTCCGTCATTTCAAAAACCCCGATTTCATTAGTTGAGCCAAAACGATTTTTACTACTTCGAAGTAATCGGAAACCGTGTAATTTATCTCCTTCCAAGTATAAAACTGTGTCAACTAAATGTTCTAATGTTTTTGGGCCAGCCACCGAGCCATCTTTAGTAACGTGCCCAGTAATTAAAATTGGGATGTTGTTTTGTTTGGCTGTTTGCAAAAGTTTAACGGTGCAAGCTCGTATTTGGCTAACATTGCCTGATTCAGAATCAACATCTGATGAATAAACAGTTTGAATTGAGTCAATTATTGCGATGCTGGGGTTGATTGTTTTTATAGCCACGCAAACTTCTTCAATGTTTGTTTCACTTAAAAATTTTAAATTGATAGGTTTATAACCCAGTCGATCAATTCGAAGTTTTATTTGGCTGGCAGACTCTTCACCTGAAATATAAAGCAGGGGAGCGTTTTGATTTTCTAGACTTTGCAATATTTGTAGAACTAGAGTTGATTTTCCGATACCTGGTTCGCCACCGAGAAGAGTAATGCTTCCTTTGACAATTCCACCACCAAAGATTTGATCAATTTCTACTAAATTGGTTTTCATTCTTTCAAAGTGTTCAAGTTTAATGTCGTTAAAATCAGTTAATTTCCCAGAGTCAAATTGTAGTTCTTGTTTTTTTGATTTTTTGATTTTTTGATTTACTGACTCTTGAATTGTTCCCCAAGCACCACACTCAAGACAGCGTCCTGACCACTTAGGAAACTGTGCATCGCATTTTGAACAGGTGAAGATTGTTTTAATTTGAGCCATTTTATTAAATAAAATTATTTAATGGTAATTGGACAAGTCCCTGCACCAGGCACAGCTTGAAATAATTTCTCAGCATGGTATTTGTCAATTATTCTTTGTTTTCCAGCTTTTCGAACTGAAACAGCTTTACCAGCCCCAAACATTTCACCACCAATCGCAGCTTCTTCTAGATTTTTATAATTACCACCAGTCCATTTGCTATTTTGATAACCGCCATCACCAGCAGTACATTCTGACTTACCTTTATCAAAAGCATTTTCTTTGCAACGTTTGACAATTAATTGTTTCCAAGATTCAGTTAGTCCTTTTTCAATATTTGTACCACCATTACAACCTCCAAGTTTAAGTGTGTTACCAAGACTGGCCGTTCCACTGTTGTGATAAAGATAAAGTAAAGTGGCAATATCAGAATCACTTAATTTACTAAGATCGCCTTTACAAATAGTATTAATCTTTTTTATGGCGAGCATAGTCATGCCAGTTACACCCATTACCTGAACTTTATCTAAAATAAGGCGTGAATCATTTTTTAGTATAGGACTAGTTGATACCCCGATTTGGTTTAAGTAATAGGCAGTATCTGCCCCGCCTGTCCAGCCTTTCATTGACGCTGTCCAAGTGTCATATTTGAATTGGTACAAACCTTTGAAACAAGCACAATTTACTAATCCAGGTCTAAAGCCAGATTCATGTTCACACATTCCCACTAGAATATTATAATTGAAGTTACCGCAAGCAGCAAAGTCTTTCATGAGTTGAACTAGTGAGTTTTTGTCTGGATGAGGATCACTATTTGTTGGCACACCGCAGTATTCAAGAACTGAGTTTTTAGGGGCAGGACATTTACCACCTGATCCACCACTTATCCAGCCTTCTCCATCTGCTTTTTCCGCATAAACTGGATCTATGTTAAAATCCAGTGGAATGTTTTCAATTAAAGTGGTTTTTAGATTGGTTAAATTTGGATTAATTGTGTTCAAAATAATGTTTGTAATTAATAAAATTACTAAACCTAATAAAGCGCTGGTCATCATTGATTTTGATTTTTGTATACCTGCTGGATAAGCACCAGCTAAAACATAAAAAAGTCCACCAATCATAAAGACAAGAGTCGCCACAATAGAGCCCAAAATTATACCATAATTGTAAATACCAACTAGATATTCAACAATCCAAGGTGATGAAGAAAATTTTCCTCCTTCAACCATAACTTTTGATAAAGATGGCATGTTGGGAATTGGAATGCTGATTTTAGGTTGAATGGCTTCTTTTGCTTTACTTTCTGATGTGGTTGTTGCGCTTTGTGCAGAAACAGAAGGAACCAAACAAATGCTAACGAGAAGACAGGTTAGGCTAAATAAGAATAAAATTTTAGTTTTATTTCTCATGTGTTCTGATAATAATAAAATTTATAAACTTTGTTTTTGAACTATTTTGCAATATAACCTTTGTTGGTTTTGTACCAGTTAGATGTTCCAGCTCCACACTGTTTTAAATCTACAACGCCAGTAATTGCTTCAGATGGGGTAAGTGCTTTTTCACACGTTCCACCAGGTGTGAATGTTCCCTTCAGATTTACGCAGGTTTCAGGACTTGTTTTTATGCCGTTTTCGGGATTTGTCAATCCTAGGGAATAAGCAATTAAATCGCTTTTGCAACAACCAGATTCGCCTGCATCTAAATTATCTTCGGGGAAAAACACAATGTTTGCAACTGTTCCTGATCCTCCGCCATGGACACATTGATTTGTTGATCCTGCATTTGATGAAATTGGATTTAAGTTTTCGATGGTGCCATTTCCATTACTAACACATTTACTCATTAAATCATTTTGCTTATATGTGTCTTTGTTGGCTTTAGGACAACCTGTTGCAGCACATTCTGATGACCAGCCTGTGTTTGATTCAACTATTTTTCCTTCGCCTAGTGAAATAAATACATGTTGAAGTGTGCCACCGTTACATCGGAACATTGCTCCGGCCGGAAGTAGACTTGGATATTTTGATGCAGCCCCACCACCAACAATAAGAGCTTTCCATCTTAAGTCAGTTAGTTGAGGTCCTAAGGCTCCAATACAAGTAGCGCCTGGTAGTTTGCAACCAGAGTTTTTTAAAATTCTTGAAGATATTTTAGCACAACTATTTGGCGCTGTGAGGAAGTCTTTTGCATTAGCCCAAGCAGTACCAACATTTTTTATGTCAGTTGAAGTGCATTTCAAAAGTGAATTGTAGCAACCTGTACCACTATTGAATTTAGAGTAATCTGGAAATTTGGATGCATCCGCTTCTGGACATTCCCCAGTTGAAGGATCAAAGTTGGGTGGGTTGTAAGCGCTATCATCTGCCGTTGTTAAATTAGCTGCTATTCCATATTCACCTGGTTTATAAAAATAGGTAGAATCTGCTATTCCGCAATCATCCCAGATGTCTTGAGCAGAGGCTGTTTTTAGACCTCGGTGAACTGGATCATTTATACCATATACTCCTCCAGAATAACTGGTTAAAACTATGTAATGACCATTTTTAGTGAATTTGCACTTTGGATGATCTCTTCCAATTGACCTAATTATAACTGGAATTCCTTTTGAAAGTAATTCAATAAGTTTTGGGTCATCTTTTGGTCTGTTCCAAACAGATTCTGATTTTAGTCCGTTTGCAGTAGCCAATTCTGCCATCCCTTTGTCATCAAAACCACAACAAGTCTGAGCTTTGCTTCCAGAAACAGAGCCAGCTGGTGCGCGGATGCCATTTAGCTGTATCCATTTAGCAACGTCAGGTGGAGTAACACTAATTCCATAATAGTTCAAAACCATTGCAGATGAAGTTAGTCCACAGCCAGAAGATTGAATCACGTTAGTGTTGGGAGTGCCACCAGTGCTATTTGTCATTTTTGAATTTTTACAAAATTCTACAAAATTATTTGCGCCCCATGGGTTTTTACTACACCACGCTGAATCTTTGACATTTGGATTGTTACAAAGTTCAGAAACTTTGTAAGTCTTTTCTAGCCATTCACAGTAATTTACATCAGTTTTAGGATATTTGTCATTTTTAAATTTACAAGAAAAAATACCAAATTGAGGTGGGTTAGAAATGCCTGGCATTTCCATTTTGTAACCCGCAGTACCACAGGCGACCGCATATTTACCTAGGCCAGGAACTTCAACCTTACCATTTTGATAACTGCAATTATTGCCAGTTAGAGGATAACATGCCCATTGTATGTCAGTCTGAGCATAGTAAACAACTTTTCCTGTGCCAGTTGGGGTGTTTGTTACTGGAGTATTTGCAAATTCACTTTCATTGATTACTCCATCTGAGACAGATTCAATTAGCGTTGTTTTTAGATTTACTAGATTGGGGTTTATTGTATTCAAAATAATGTTTGTGCACATGAGAATAACCAGACCGATTAAAGCACCAGATATCATTGATTTAGCTTTTTGTATTCCTGATGGATTTGCGCCTGCCAGAACATATAATAATCCACCAATCATCAAAATCAGTGTAGCCACGATTCCTCCAAAAATTATTCCATAGTTATAAATTGCAACTAAATAATCAACGATCCAATTGGTTACATATGTTTGACCAGGAGTGAATTTAATGCTATCCCAGGCATCTAGACCAGGAATTTCTACACGAACTTTCGGAGCTGGTAGTTCAACTTCTTCCTGCACTTTTTGACTGTATGTGAGATGAAGAGGTATTAAAATGAAAACAAAAATAATAATTGTTGAAAGAATGATTTTTTTATAATATTTTTTTTTTGTTTTTGTCATTTTTGTTTTAAATTATTTTAGGTTTATCAAATGTAACCCTTGTGTTGTTTTGTCAGTGTAATACAATTTTGAACCATCTTTTGAAACTTGCATTTGTTCAATTGAATATCCAACCTCTGGTTCAGCAACAAAACTTTTAACACCTGTTTGTAAATTTATTTTGTATATATAATCAGGAATGTCATCAGCTAAAGCAGGAACTAACCCAGCGCCATAAGGTAGTTCTTTTGGTACTGCACAGTACATTTCAGTGTTTGAAGAAAAAGTACATTTGTCAGCCCAAGTGTTCAGTTTTAGACTGTAATTGTTTTGACCAATATTATTTCCTGAAGCATCCACTACATATAAAAGTGGCTTGTGATCAGAAAATTGATTTTGAACACTATAAACTAATTTGTTTCCATCTGGAGACCATTCTATTTGTGGGTCATAACCATTAAGGTTTATTGATTTGAAATTTTCTTCATATTGACCCAAGAAAAATAGTTCACTTGTCGAAGCAGATTTGGCAGTTTTGTAACTAGCAATTATTTTGTTATTTGGTGACCATTCAGTAATAAAATTATTTGCTTCATCACCCATGTATTCAATGTATTTTTGATTTGAACCATCAGCATTAGCCGTTCCTAAGAATTTATATTCTGGATTTGGGTTATCATCTTTAAAAACAATTTGACTGCCAGTATTATTAAAACCAAAGTCAGTCCAATCTTTTGGTAAACTTATTTGTTTGTCGTTTTCAAAGTTGTACAGAATATTTGAGCCATCGGGAAATTCCAAAATTGCTTTTTCTGAGTTTGGTGCCCATGTTATATTCTCAACATTTTTATAAGTTCTATTTGAGTATAATTCATGATCTCCATAAAATGTTATTTTTTGAAAAAGTCCAGTGTTCTTATTGTAAACTATAGTGTCATTTCCATCAGGAGTTAATGCTAGACTATCAACAGTTTGAAGACTTAAATTTGTTATGGCAGTAATACCCCCTTTCGCATATGAGTCAGCAGTTGTTTCGTAATCAATTTCTGGAGTTATTTTAATAACAGCGTTAAAATCACTTTCCTCCGCGACTTCAGCTTGTGGAACTTCAGATTCTCCTGGAGTGAAAATTCCAGGTTGCTCACCTTGATTAGCTCCTTCTAATTGTTTGATATCAATCTCTGTTTTTTCACCAACTTCTTCATCAATGACGATTGATTTGAAAAATAATTGGTAAATACCTAGTCCAATTAAAATACACAAAAGAATAAACGCAAATATTAAAGCAATCTTTTTCCAGTCAAAGTTTTGTAAATTGAACATAATTTTATCTTTATTTTATGAATTTTAGAATAAACCTGAAATGTCGCCACTTAAAGCTTCTGCTAAAACTACTCCAGCTAAAACTGCAGCCACAATAATAATTATTACAGGTAGAATTGGACCGACACAAAATGCACAAGTAGAGCAACACATTCGGCAACCTTTGATTATTTTTATAATAACTTTAAATACTTTTCCTATTTTGCCACCAAATTTAGTAAACCACTGGGCAATACTACAACTAAATTTAAATTGTTTAGTTGGTAAACAACTGTTGAATTTTTTCATTGGATTCATTCTATCTATACAATCAGTAGCGTTTTTTCTGGCCATTGCTTTCATTTTATTGGCTTTTTGATTTGCCATTTCTTTGGCTTTTTGTTTAACGAGGTCAGCATTTTCCTTCATTGATCTTTGTCTTATGGCGTTTAACTGTAGTTGCATCTGTTTTGCCTTTTGTTGCATGGCTTTGGCTTGGGCAATCGGGGATTGTCTTTGGTTTGACTCGTTTTTGTTTTCTGATCCGCTTGGTTTGTCTTCTGGGGAAGGTGGTTCATCTTGATTTTCGCTGTAGGGCGTAGTGCCCTCTTTTTCGGATTGTTTTTGTTTGCGAAAATCTTGTAAACTTTGATTTTGATCTTGTTGTCTTTTCTGATCAATGGCCCGTTGTCTATCAAGTTGTCTTTTTATAGATCTTTCATGATCAGCATCACCAGTTGTTCTACCGCCAAGTGGTTCAGCATACCTAGGTTTTGCTGGTGGAGTAGGTTGTTGTTGCTGTTGTTGTTCAGAAGCTCTTTGCTGATTTACCGGGGGTGCAGAAAGATCTGGGATGTTGCCGTCAGCCATTTGAGTGGCAGCTTGATTTTGTTTGTTTTTTTCTTGATCTGAAAATTCGCCTTCAGGATTTGTTGAGGTGGATTCTGGTTCTGTTGGGTTATTGGTTTCCTGTTTTTTTGCTTCTTCATCCCCATTCTTTCCATCTTCAGATTTTAAATTGTCAGATTCTGGGTTGTCATTTTTTGGTTCTTCTGTTTGATTGTTGTTGTCAGGTTTTCTATTGTCAACAAAAGCTGGACTTGGATTACTGGCGTCGTTGTTATTATTCTTGCTATCGTCGCCGTTACCTTCTTCATCTTCTTTACTGTCGTCGTCATCATTCTGATTTTTTGAAGTTTTTTTCTTGGCTTCGGCAAGCGCTTGGCCATCAGCTGTTTTTTTGCCTCCAGCGGTTGGCTTACCAGATTCTTGTCCTGGTATTTCGGGTTTCTTTTTTTTGGTTTTTTTCTTTTTCCTAGTATTTTCGTTACTGCTTGTAGTAGTTCGATTGTCTTGGTTCATTAAACCATTTTCAGCAGGATCTTTAGTCTCAATTTTTTGCCTTGATGATTGGGTTTGTGGAGTTAGATTTATTTCGATCTCTTTTTCTTCAGGTTCAATTTTACTGGTTATTGAGATTTCTTCTTGTTCTTCAGTTGGCGGGTTAGATTGATTATTTGATTTATTCGGAGTAATTGTTTGATTATCTAAAACAATATTAGCATTACTCGGTAATGATTTTAGCTCTATACTTTCATTTTTATCCTTTGTTTTATTATCGTCTGCCATTTGAGAAATTTTGATAGATTAGATCGAAATTACATGAAAAATATTAATATCTAAAATTAACAGATATTATTTTGAAATACGGTCTTTGTTTTTGTATTTTCTGTTAATATTGTATAATAATTATACTTTAGCGTCAAAAGCAAAAGTGGGTAAATACACAAGAAATCAAAAAACCAAGAAAACAAGAAAGCAAGAAAGTATGAAAGCAAATACTTAGCCTTTGTAAAGTATCTTAAGCTACCCTTTGTTTCTTAGTTTCTTATTTCTTTATTTCTTTATTTCTTTTTAACTCACTATTCATTACTTATTTACTTAACACTTAACTTAACTCTATGAAAAAATTTATTTTGGTTTTGATTTTATGTTTGTTGGCTATTCCAGCTGTTACTTTAGCGGGTGGATCTTCAGATGAAAATGTTTTTATTCCAAAAGAACAAGTAATTTCTGATAATTATTTTGTTATTGGTAATACAGTTGATATTTCAGGTACATTAGAAAAAGATGCTTACATTATCGGACAAAATGTCGTAATTAGTGGAACTATTAAAGGTGATTTGATTGGCGTTGCTAACAGTTTAAGAATTGACGGAGTAGTTGAGGGTAATGTTCGATTTTTAGCTTCTGAAATGGATATCAAGGGTGAAGTTTATAAAAATATTACAGTTGCTTCTGGTAATTTAGTTGTTTTAGGCAAATTAAATCAAGATTTAATTGGAGCAGTTGGTTCTGCTGATTTACAAGGCGAAATGTTGGGGAATGTAAATCTTGTGGCTAGCAAAGTAAATGTGGATAAAAATATTGCTGGTAATTTATCATTACGTTTAGATGAAAATGGGACAATGTCTTTTGCTGAAGAAGTGGAAATTGGAGGAAATTTAGCTTATTCTCCAATTAAAAAGGAAGTTGAGGGTTTATCTGGAGTAACGGTTGTAGGAGAAACGAAGTTATTGAAAATAAATAAAAGTCTTAATATTAACAAAGCGTATAATTATATTTATTTATATAGTCGAATTGCTTATTTTTTATCTTTGTTGATGATAGTTTTAGTAATGTTAAGTTTCATGAAAAAATTTACTGTTCAGTTATCTTCACTTTTAGCCAAAGAACCACTTAGATGTTTTAATAAAGGTTTTTGGTTTGTAATTTTAGTTCCGCTTGTTTGTTTGCTCTTGTTGTTCACTTTGGTTGGTTTGCCATTGGCCGGGATACTTATGGCTTTGTATATTATAGTTTTTTATATTAGTAAAATTTTTGTTGGGTTAGCAGTTGGTATGGTTGTCTTGAAACAAGATTTTACAAAAGCAAAGTTAATTTGGCCAGCAGTGTTAGGTGTATTTTTAGTTGTAATTGGAGTTTCAATACCATTTATTGGTTTTCTGGTTAACTTATTGCTAACTTCCGCTGGGTTTGGAGCGCTTTATATAATTTTGAAAAGGGAAAAGTAAAAAGTAAAGAAACAAACAGTGTTAAGTATTAAGTGTTAAGTATTAAGTATTAAGTAAATTTGTAATATTCGTAGATTCGTAGCTAATTCGTAATTTGTAAACTATGAACATAGATAAATCAATTTTCAAAGCTTATGACATTCGCGGAGTTTATCCTTCGCAAGTTAATAAGGAAATGGCTTATAAATTAGGCCAATCTTTTGCTGAATTTATGAAAGTAGAGCTTCAAAAAGATAATTTGAAATTAGTTGTTGGGCAAGACATGAGATTGTCGTCTTCAGAATTATTTGAAGCTTTAACTGCTGGAATAACTGATCAAGGTGTTGATGTTGTCGATATTGGTTTAGTTTCAACTCCAACCTTTTATTTCGCAGTAGCTAAATTTGGTTATGATGGTGGAATTCAAGTTTCAGCTTCGCATAATCCTTCAGAATATAATGGATTTAAAATGGTTAGAGGCGGGGCAGTGCCGATTAGTGGAGATACTGGAATTTTGGAATTAGCCGTGTTGATGGCTGAGCAAGAGTTTGTGCCAACGGAAAATAAAGGCGTGATTGAAAAGCATGAAAATATTCTTGATGAGCATTTAGCTTATGCTTTGACTTGGGCTGATTTGTCAAAAATTAAACCACTGAAAATTGTAATTGATTCAGCTAATGCGATGGGCGGACCATTGTTTGAAAAACTTTTTGAAAAATTGCCTTGCGAAATTATAAAATTAAATTTTGATTTAGATGGAACTTTCCCAGCTCATGAAGCAGATCCACTAAAAGATGAAAATAACAAACAATTACAAGACAAAGTTTTGGAAACCAAAGCTGATCTTGGAATTGCACTTGATGGTGATGGGGATAGAATATTTTTTATTGATAATACAGGCAAAACGATTGAGCCAGCAATTATTAGGGGAATACTGTCACAAATATTTCTGGCCGATAACCCTGGAGCTACTATTTGCTATGATATACGGCCAGGCAAAATTACCATTGATATGATCGAAGAAGCTGGAGGTGTGCCAGTTGTCACAAGAGTTGGACATTCTTTGATAAAAGAAAAAGCTCGAGAAGTTGGAGCAGTTTTTGCCGGTGAATCAAGTGGACATTTTTTTGTAAAAATGCCTTTTGGTATTTTTGAAATGCCAATGATTGTAACTTTAAAATTGTTAGAAAAATTTTCTCAGTCAAATAAAACAGTGGCTGAGCAAGTCGCGCCACTGTATAAATATGCTCATTCAGGTGAAATAAATTTTTCTGTTGAAGACAAAGCAGAAGTATTTAATCTTTTGGAAGAAAGATATGGAGCTAATCTGATTTATGATTTTGATGGTTTAAGTTTTGAGTGGTCTGATTGGTGGTTTAATGTTCGACCATCAAATACAGAAAATAAAGTTCGCTTGAACTTGGAAGCAATATCAGAAGATATAATGAAAGAAAAGCGTGATGAGGTCTCGGACTTTATAAAATCAGCTTAAGATATTTTTAAACGTGAAAAGAGGCATCCTAGTGGGGATGCCTCTTGCTGTTGAAGGGGGAAAACCTAGCGCTTTGCCGTTTTCTTTGATTCATAGGAAAGCCTTGAACTGAGCTTTCCCCTTGTTGCCATGGGAACAATTGCCAGAATCTTTTCCAACCGCGGATCCTCAATCGAGAAAATGTGCATTTCCTGATAAAGTGTTTCGGCGGCCGTGTCGATTCGATTGTTTTGAATCATGGCAAAAACCAATTCGTACATCCATGGGTCAGTGGAAGGGTTCCACTGTTCCAGGTCAAACAGCTCTCGCAGGTTGGAATATTCACCCTTTACGTCGAGGAGTTTTATTCCCCTCATCGCCTTGATTTGTTCGATTCTTTTCTTGGCATACCGCATTTCCATATTCAGGGGAATCCAGCCTTGTCCAATGTAGTCAGAAATGGTCCAGAGTTGTTCTTTCTTCATCGCGTAATCGTAGAATTCCATGATGAGCTGTTGCTTCTCTTTCTTTTCAGAACTTGAAAATCCAAAGCTCAAAAACGTATGAGCCTTGGTTGGTTGACCTTCCGCCAAAAAGTTTCTGAACGTCTGCATCTTAACATTTGAAAGTAAACTGAACTTCTCATTTCTGAAGTACGTACGCAGAGTTGCGGCATGCTCAAGAATGTAGTCATTCAATTCGAAGAATGCGTCCTTCGTTCTTTCTCCTTCAATTCCGTTAATTTTCAAAGTTGCGTATTCCAATGCAAGTTCACTGCATTCTTCAAAAACTTCTTCTTGCGTTTTGAAGCAACCGGAAAAGGTTGAAATCGACACTATCGCTACAATTACCAGAACCAATGCGTTCTTCATGTGGGATCTCCTGTGAAAGGTTGAAAAATTATAAAATGAACTTCAAACTAATAGCAGTATAGCACATATTTATATTTTTGTCAACAGTAGCTTGTTTTGATTATGATTGGTCTTATATAAGTAAATAAAGATAGTTGTTTATTTTATGATTATTTATGTGTAATTTTAGATTAATTTTTTGTTTATCTTATCGATATTGACATAATATAAAATATATGCTATAATTACAAGAATCTGTTTATTGACAATCTACTAAAAAAAAGGAGAAAATCATGAAAATGCGTATTGAGGATGCAATTGTAGCATTTGTTGAGGCAGTTCTGCCTCGTAGTAGCGTGGGGAAGGTTCTGCATGTTTGTCTGAACTTGACCTACGAGCATGTGCTCGGGGAAGAGTACACTGTGAAGCAACTTGTTCCTGATGAAGGTTCGGAGTGGGACGTTGAGGAAAGGTATTCTGATGAGTTGAGGTCTAGGACAATTGGTGATAAACAAGAGTGGTTAGTTGATATGCCAGTCAGTGCGGGTTTCGGGTTGGCTGGTTCTGGCATCAAGGTTTTGGATGGAAATATTCCGTACCTTGATCGTCATGATGAGATGGCTTGGCAGTACGAACTTCAGTTCGTGCCCTTGTCAGTTACAGCACAATTTCGACAGCTCAAGCGGTCGAAGATCAAGTCAGCCTAGGCTGACGAAGGAGGCAAGATGTTTGCTTTTTTGACGTTCCTCATTACATTGGTTCTGCACCATTTCGTTATAAGGTATTGGGGTTGGGCAGAGATGGGGGATGTCTGGGTGTATGTGGCTTCTCTCGTTTCCTTCTTGGCCATGGTTGGACTGGCTATTGGGGTTGAGCTGATGAAGAGGGATTTAGCTGTGGTCGGAGCCTTTGGTAAGAAGATCCTTTCCGGATTCTTTGAGCTTGTCACAGCTGGAGTATTTCTCGCAATTCTGTTTGTACCCTTTTCCGTATGTCTTTTCCTGGCTGTAAAAGAAACAGGAACTATGACGGTCGGGATGTTTCTACTGGACTATTTGGGGTCAGGAGTTGTCTTCGTTGGTTCTGTTTTTGCAGGGAGGTTTTTTAGAGCCTTTTTCAAGAAGTTATACAACAGCAAGTCAGCCTAGCTGACGAAGGAGGACGGATGATGAAGATTTAAGCTTACATGAAAAATCACCCCGTCACCACCATGTGGTCGACGGGGTTTTGTTTTTAAATAAAAGAAGATGAATCCTAGACCAGAAATTCAAAAGATTATCAGCGAAGTTCAAGCAAATCATACTTAGTGAACATAAAGTCCACCACTGCCAAGTAGTTGGTGGATTTTTTTGTGTATTTTGAGTATAATATTGAAGAATTATATGTTTTGTAAATTAATATTTTATTATGATTGGTATTTTTGACAGTGGGCTTGGCGGTCTGACAGTTCTAAAAGAAATTCGAAAGGTTTTGCCTGCGTATGATTACATGTATCTTGGTGATACTTTACATTTACCTTATGGCAATAGAAGTGATGAGGCTATTTTTGAATTAAGTCGCCGAGCTTGTGATTATTTGTTTTCGCAAGGTTGTAAATTAATTATAATTGCTTGTAATACTGCCAGTGCCAAGGCTTTACGAAAACTTCAGCAAGAGTATTTGCCGGCCGTTAATTTGCAGATTTCTCCACTACTCCTTCGACAAGCTCAGGATTCGGTCGAAATGACAAATAAGAATATACTTGGTGTAGTACGGCCAGTGGCGGAAAAAATTGCGAAACTCGGATATGAAAAAATCGGTATGATTGGAACAAAGGGAACTGTTAATTCAAATATTTATGTGCTAGAATTAAAAGAGCAAATGATTAAAGAACAAAGGAGTAGCGAGGCTGAATTTAAGATTAGTGTAGAACAACAAGCCACTCCACTTTTGGTACCATTGATTGAAGAGGGTTGGCTTAATGAACCAGAAACAGAATCTATTTTATCAAAATATTTAAAACCCTTGCAGGAAAAAGGTGTGCAATGTTTAATTTTGGGTTGTACACATTATCCACTTTTAATTAAAAAAATAAAAAAAATTCTTGGGCCGAGTTGTTATGTACCCAATCCAAGTGAAATAGTAGCGGAATCTTTGAAAGATTATTTGATTAAACATTCTGAACTTGAAAAAAAATTACCAAAAAATGGGCGTGTTAGTTATTTTGTAACTGATTTGAATGATAATTTTCGTCAAGTGGCTGAGGCTTTATTCGGTGAGAAAATTAAGATAACCAAAGTAAAATATTAAGAATAATTTTGCTTTAAACTTTTATATAATTAAAATTCTAAACATTTAAATAAAAATCATAAAAATAAAACTATAAAACTTCCAGCACTTTATAATTTGAATCGATAAAATGTCGGAATAAAAATTAGATCTATGCTTACATTAATTATTTTTTTAGCGATTTTAGGTGTAATGGTATTTTTTCATGAACTTGGTCATTTTTGGGTTGCCCGAAAATTTGGTGTAAAAACTGATGAGTTTGGTTTTGGTTTTCCACCAAGAATTTGTGGTTGGAGAAAAATTAAAGGTAAAAGAAAGTTTTTTTGGGGGAATGAAGATGCTGAAAAAATAGAATCAGAAGACACAATATATTCTTTGAATTGGATTCCAATAGGCGGATTTGTAAAAATAAAAGGTGAAGATGGTGAAGCTAAAAAAGAGCCTGATAGTTTTGGTAGTAAAAAAGTTTGGCAAAGAATCGCAATTTTGAGTGCTGGAGTTACTATGAATCTTCTTTTGGCTTTAGTTTGTTTGATTATTGCTTTTATGATTGGCGCACCTCAGGTTGTTGATCAAGATTTAGCTTCTGCTAAAGTTGAGAATCCTAAAATTCAAATAATGAGTGTTTTGCAAGGTTCACCTGCGGAAAATGTGGGAATTCAAATGGGTGATGTTGTTTTATCTATTAATGATCAAACTTTTACAGAAGTTGTGCCTTTGCAAAATTTTATTAATGAAAATGAAGAGCAGGAACTGTTTTTTAAAGTTCAAAGACTTGATGAAGAAAAAGAGTTTACAGTTCAAGCTGAAATGCTTGCACAAATGCAGGAAGTGGGCGTGGGCATTGGTTTAGCGAAAACTGGGATAGTTTCTTATCCTTGGTATAAATCAATTTGGCTTGGTTTCATGGCAACTGTATCTATGTTTGTGCAAATAATAGTTGCTTTTTATACTTTGATAAAAAATTCAATTATTGGACAACCTTTGGGAGTTGATTTGGCTGGACCGATTGGCATTGCTGTTATGACTGGCCAAGTGGCGCGTATGGGGTTTGTTTATATTTTACAGTTTGCAGCTTTGTTATCATTGAATTTAGCTATAATTAACTTTTTACCGTTCCCAGCCCTTGATGGCGGACGAGTATTATTTTTAATCATTGAGAAAATTAGAGGCAAGGCAGTTAATCAGAAAGTTGAACAAATAGTTCACGCTTCAGGCTTTGCTTTGTTAATGTTTTTAGTGATAATAGTAACGGGTAAAGATTTATTTAGATTTAAGGATTTCTTCATTAATTTATGGCAGACCATATTTTCATAAATCAAGCAGAGATAATGCCAACGAATAGAGATTCTTCGCTAGACGACGAGAACTCTAGATTTATCGAATCTGAAAATTTAGAGCAAATTGCTAGTCTTGCTTTAGAAAAAAGGATTAAGTTAGATAATTTTTTTGATTTATCAAAATATCCAATTATTGAGAACGATTTTTTGCACAAGAAAAAAGATTTATATCAAATTGAGGATACTGATATTGTTATTCAAAGAGCTGAATTGAAAGCTCAGTTAGTCGAGATAAAAAGACGCTTACTTGAAGATTCAGATTTGAACTTGTCTGAAAAACAAAAATTAGAAGCAGAAAAAGAAAGCTTTCAAAAAAAAGTTTCTAATTTACAAGTTCAATCGACTGGTACAATGCAAGGTTATGCAGAATTAGCCACAAGAAAAAAAAATCGATTAAGAACGAATTGGGTTAATTATGTGTTGGGAGAGGTTCAGATTATTGCAGATATTTTCTCTAAAGAAAACATAGCTGGACAATATCACTTTGAGGATTTGCAGGCTGTTGTTTTAGCTTTTAAAGCTAAGATGGATGAATATTTAGTTCGTGAAGCCCAACTTAAAAGCGCTTTGACTGGTTTGCAAGAAATCGACCAAACAAAAGCAAAACAAGACTTGGCTTTGTTGGAATCCGAACTTAAAAATGTTTATTCAGCTAAAAAAGATTTTATTTTGCAGGGTATGAATTCTTTGCATTTTGTAGCTACTCAAATGTTGGAAGTTTTGCGAAATGATATCGAGCAAGGTGAAATAAGAAGAAAGTTTACTTCAGGAAATCTTAATTTAGATAGTGTGTTTGACATTATAAATAATCATGAACCGCAAGCAATTATCGAACAAGTAAGGGCCATGCTTTTAGCAGATTATGATAATGCGAATTGGCGGAAATTTATAAATATATATTTAAATAGCTTAGATTTAAGTGATTCTACGGCTGTACAAAAAAAAATAAATTCTTTATTAAACATTTTAACTGTGGTAACTTATGCCGATGAAAAAAAACAAAAAGCGAATTAAGTTTAATCTAATTGGAATAATTTTAGTGTTCCTTTTAGCAGTTTTTGTTTTTGTTTTGCTTTTTGTTAGTTACATGTATCAAGATTTAAAAAGTGTTCAGCAAGGAGTTTTTAATTTAACGGAGGAAGTTAAAATTACCAATGACAAAATTGATCAATTTTCAATTACAGATGAACAAACAGCTCAAAAATCATTAAAGTTTACTGAAGCAACTAAAAAGTGGGATATTTATCAAAATAGTGAATACAAATTCCAATTTAAAAATCCGTTACCTTGGGGTAGCTTTAGCTTGTTAGCTAGTTATAATGAAGGAGATCATGAACCGTCTTCAGTCCAAGGTTTATTTGCTGGTGCTAGTAAATCTGAAGCCTTGAGCTTAGTTTTGATTGATTATGATAAGTTTCAAGGTGTTAATTATGCAAGTCATGAAGTAGAGCAATATTTAGTACAAAGCAGTTTAGGTGAATGTAATATAGAAATTTTTGCCGCTTTAAAAAAATTGAATTTAGGCGAAATTCGTAATTGTTTTGTGCGAGAAAATATTTTAAATCAAAAATACCTTGTATATCGTTATTACAAAGATTACGATGTGTTTGGCGCAGCTAAAAATAATTTGGTTATGGTTTATCCTCGTGAAAATTTTTATGTTTATAGTTTCTTGAAAGATGATGTTTCAGCTGAAGTGGATTATTTTATCCAGAGTTTAGTTTTCATGCATTAAAAAAAATGGTACAATGATTTTGCATAAAAACTAATTACGAATCAGCTACTAATCTACAAATTACAAATTACGAATCAGCTACTAATCTACAAATTTACGGATTGAAAATTTAAAATAAAAAATACAAATTTAAAATAAAAAATAAAAATTGCAAATATGCCAGTAAAAAAGAGGGGAAGTTCTTTGTCTGAAAAAAAAGACAAACCAAAAACAAAAAAAGAATCAGTTTTAACTAGTGATCAGATTCGGATAAGACTATTAAAAACTGAAGTTCATTATTCCAAAGGTTTAGCCATTAGTATCACAGTTTTAATTTTCTGTGTGTTTATTGCTTTTGGGGTTTTATTTAGTGCTATGTATTTGGAAACGAGAGCATCTCGAGTAATGTTCCAAGAAGCTCTAAAAGATGTTTTACCTGCAGGGTTTAACATTGATTCTGAATATAATGTAACGGCAGATAATGTTGATGAAGAAGTTTACGATGAAGATATTGTTTATGATGATGTTGAAGAAAATTTAACTTTGTCTGGGGTAAATATGGACTTTGAAACTTGGCTAAGTTTTTCTAAATATGGAGTTCTAGTGTATTTTCCAAACTCTTGGACTTATTTTGATCGACCATTTGAAAAACAAATACATTTTTTTGCTGATGGTTTAGTCCGGGCTGATAATTCAACTGAAATTGGTGATTTAGTTGTTTCTTTTGCTGATGAAAATAACTATAAAGAGTTAACGGCTAAATTAGTTTCTGTGGCTGGTAAAATTGGTTTTCGTTATGATCTTGGAGATAGTCAAGAAATCATCATTGCTAATAACGATAAATACATTGAAATTTCTTATACCAATGAGTTAGAACAAGAAGTAGTTGAACAAATATTAGAAAATTTTCAAATTATTGAATAATAAATAAAATTATCCACTAAAGGGGCTGTAAAAGCCTCTTTTTTATTAGTTGAAAATGATTAAATTTGCTATAATATTAATGATAAATATAATGTTATAAAGTGAACAAAGATAACGCTCAAAGTTTTTTTGTTTTACTAATTTAAAAAAAATTATGATTAAAATTGCAATCAATGGCTTTGGCCGAGTTGGTCGAGCAGCTTTTAAAATCGCTTTAACAAAAAAGAATCTTCAGGTTGTGGCCATTAATGATCTTGGTGAAATAAATAATTTAGCTTATCTTTTGCAATATGATTCTGCTCATGGTCAATTTGATAAAAAGGTTTCTGTAAAAGGAAATGATTTAGTGGTAAACGGGAAAAAATATCCAGTTTCTGCAATTGCTGAACCAAACAAATTACCATGGAAAAAATATAAAGTTGATGTGGCTTTGGAATGTACTGGCGTTTTTAAACAAAAGAGTGATATTGCCAAGCATCTAAAAGCTGGTGCGAAAAATGTTATTCTCTCAGCTCCAGCCAAGGATGATGCAGTTAAAACTGTTGTCAGAAGTATTAATGATCATGATGTGAAAAAAGAAAATATTGTGGCTAATGCATCATGTACAACAAACTGTGTGTCGCCAGTTATGGCTGTTTTGGAATCTGCTTTTGGCGTAGAAAAAGCTTTGTTAACAACTGTCCACGCAGTAACTTCAAGTCAAAGAACAGTTGATCTTGCTGATAAAGGTGATTGGCGTCGTGGTCGTTCAATTTTAGGTAATGTTATACCCACAACAACAGGAGCAGCTATTGCTACGGGCAAAGTTTTGCCAAGTTTAGTTGGTAAATTTGATGGTATGTCAATTCGAGTTCCAGTTATTACTGGCTCGTTGATTGATGTTGTGGCTTTGCTAAAAAAAGATGTTACAGAAGAACAAGTAAATAAAGCTTTTATTAAATATTCGAAAATGCCACAATATAAAGGAATTTTAGAAATTGCTTCCAGTGAATTAGTTTCTTCTGATATTATCGGCAATCCAGCAAGTGCAATTGTTGATTTGAAATTTACCAAGGTTGTGGCTGGTAATTTGGTTAAAGTTTTGGCTTGGTATGATAATGAGTGGGGATATGCTAATCGTTTAGTTGAAATGGCAACTAAGGTGTAAGTGGAAAATAAGGAAAAACAAGTAACAAGGGGAAACAAGAAGCAAGGGAAAAAAAGGAACAGGAAAACAAAGAACAAGAAAAAATAAATAACAAGGAATATGCAGACATATGATTTAACTGAAAGAATGTTTAGGTTTGCCAGAGATATTCGTTGTTTAGTAAATTCCTTACCAAAAAAGACCACAAATTTTGAAGATGGACGTCAAGTTGTTCGATCTTCTGGCTCTGTTGGCGCGAATTATATAGAAGCGTCAGAACCATTGGGATTCAAAGATGAATTGCACAAGCTGAAAATTTCAAGGAAAGAAGTTAAAGAGACGATTTATTGGTTGAAGTTGATTATGTCTCAAAATAATATTGAATTACTGACGGATATTTCTAAGCTAATTGATGAAGCAACGCAAATATTAAAAATTTTATCAACTATTATTAAAAAGTTACAAGACTAATTTTTTTGAATCTTGGTACTTAATTATTGTTGCTTATAGATTATGTTTTTCTATTTATTACTATTTATTATTGGAGCTTGTGTGGGAAGTTTTTTGAATGTTGTTATTCTTCGCTTGCCACAAAAAAAGTCAATTGTTAAAGAAAGTTCGCACTGCCCAAATTGCCAAAAGAAATTGAAAGCTTATGATTTGATTCCAGTTATTAGTTTTTTTCTTTTGGGAGCAAAGTGCCGGAATTGTCAAAAGAAAATTTCTTGGCAATATCCAATTGTTGAATTAGTTTGTGCTGGTTTATTTATTTTTTTGGGCTATCATTATCAAATTTTGACTAATTTTGCTAATCCAATTTTTTATCGGGATTTAGTTTTTGTTTCTACTTTGTTAATAATATTTGTGACTGATTTAAAATATTATTTGATTTTTGATGCGGTGACAGTTCCTCTTATGATTTTTGCTTTTTTGATTAATTTTTTCATACTAAGTAATTCAAATAACTATTGGTCAGTTTTTATAAATTTAATTGTGTCGGCTGTTATTGGCGGTGGTTTCTTTTTACTTCAATACATTGTGTCCAAAGGTAAATGGATTGGTGGTGGAGATATCCGTTTGGGTTTTTTAATGGGATTTATGCTCGGCTGGCCAATGATTTTAGTTGCTTTAGTTATCGCCTATTTAGTAGGAGCAATTATCAGTATATTTTTAGTAATTGGTAAAAAGAAAAAAATGAAAAGTGAAGTTCCTTTTGGTGTGTTTCTCAGTTTCGCTACATTTGTAGTTTTGATTTGGGGTAACCAGATTTTGAATTGGTATTTAACGCAATTGGGGATTTAAAGTGTTGAGTGAAAAAAAGTTAAAAGGCTTGCCCTGAACTTAACGTCTTATAGCGTTATAGTTCGGGGTAAAAGTTAAAAGTAAGTGTTAAGCCTGCCTGCCGGCAGGCAGGTATTAAGTAATAAATTTTTCTTGTTACTCGTTACTTGAATCCTTCTTTTCCTTGTTTTCTTGTTTTTATGTTTTATTGATTTCTTGTTTTAGTGGTTAAGTGTTAAAATGATTTCTTGATTTGTTGTTTTCTTGTTTTCTTGATTAAAAATGTATGCGCGGATTTAGTTTAATTGAACTTATGATTTCTATAGCCATTGTTGGGTTAATAACTTCAATGGGAGTTTTAAGTTTTTCTGGACATAACGACAGAAAGAATTTTGACAATAGTATTAAGCTTTTAGAACAAAAAATTATTGAAACAAAAATATCTGCTTTAGCTGGGCAATTAGATAATAATGAATCAACTCCGATGTATGGGCTTCAGCTCGGTCAGAATAAAAAAGAATATTTTACATATTTTGATATAAATGGCAATTGCCAATTTGATAATGGTGAAACTATCAAAGAAACAGTAACTTTGCCAGATCAAGTTGAATTTATTTCTTCTTCGGTAAATGGTTTTTGTTTTCAGAGAGATTCAAGTGTGGACCATGTTTGTGCTTTTGGTGGTAATTGTAGTTTTGTTGGAAATTATACCTTATATTTACAAGCACTTAAAATAAAAAAAGGCGCCAGTCTTAGCCTTAATAGTGAATCTGGTAATGTTAGTCTTGAACAGTTTGATTTATGATAAAAATTAAAACTAATAATCAAGGACAAACTTTGATTGAAGCAGTCGTGGCTGTAGCTATCATTGGTATAGCTATGGTTGGTTTTTTGTCTAGATCAACTCAAAATTATTTAGCAATTAGTGAAACTTTGGAACGAAATCAAGCTTTGAATTTGGCTAGAGAATCAATTGAAATAGTCCGTAATATGAGAGATAGTAATTGGCTGAAGGGTTGTTTTGATCCTGCTGACTCAGATAATTGTAAATACTGGAATTCTGGTTTGCATGTGGGCAATGAATATCGAGCTGTAATTGTTTTTGATGAGGACACCACTCATTGGGTATTAGATTTTATTAATAATGATTTTGATAGTTGTATAGAAAATGAACAGTGTCGTTTGTATCAAAGGGAGTATGGTTTAATTGATGGCAATAGTTCAAATGCTGAGCCATTAGATTTTTATCGACAGGTTGAAATGCGACCAATTTGTGAAAGCCAAACAGCTTGTGGTGGTGATGGAATCTGTATGTCTGGTGAAGCTTGTCCTGATAAACAAATTGGTATTGAAGTTATTTCTCGTGTTCGCTGGCATCGGACAAATGGTTGGCGTAATGTGATATTAACTGATTATTTATATAATTGGCGATAATAGTATGCGTAAAAAAAATCAATCAGCTGAAAAAATTGAAGATTCTACCATTGTTGAAGAACCTCAATTTTCCATGGAACAAATAGCTGAGCAAAGCAAAGAAAAAATTATTGAGATCAGCCAAAGGAAGGCAGAAAAAATACAAAAGCAAGATGAATTGTTAGATCGAATAATTGATATTAACCAGCAATCATTGACTGAAAATGTTCCAGAGCAAGAACTGCAATTTTCTGATGTGAAAAATAAAATTGATGAGTTAACAGATCAAATTTTTGATGTAGAAACTATGCTCAAGCGATTCAAGGATGGTTTTGATTACGCTCAGCTAAGTTTAGTCTTAGAACGCATTCAGCAAGTTTTCAATGATTTAGAAACAGTTATTTCGCAAGCTAATAATGAGGTAATTAAAACGGAAGCTCGAATTAAGTTATTGATTAGTTCCAAAGAAAAATTAATTGCCAAACAGCAAAAGTTAAAAGGTTTTTGGCAAAATTTATTTAAATCCAAAGAACAAGATAAGACTGCTCAGTCAATATTAAAAGCTGAAGAAGATTTACTTCAGTCTCGAAACAATCTTTATCTAGATAAAGAATCTTTAGCCACAATTCAACGTGAAAAAGAACGTCTTGGTGCTAAACAAGAAAAGCTCTTGATTGCGGCCCAGATTAGGAACTTTGATTCAACTGTTGTTTCTAAATTAAGTTTAATAGATGAATTGCTGGATGATGATTTGGTAATGGCCTATGAATGGGAGTCTATGCAAATTGTAGTGCCAACAAAAATAGAAAATTTGTCTAGTAAACTTGAAACTCCTTTAACTGAAGAAGAAAAAACTAAACTTTATAATTTGCTTGAGCGGAGATTTAGAATCAGCAAAGACGAGAAGCCTGTAGATAAAGAGAGCAAGTTGAAAGAACTTGATGCAGAAATCGAAGCTATGCGAGGGAGGAAAGAAGCTGATTTTCATTTTGGTTTTGATTCAGAAAGAGAAGAAATGAAAAGTTTCTTGCGAGAGATGACTGAACAATACGGTGCGGTTGTTGGGTCAGACCATAAGCGAGTTTGTAAAAATTGGTTGAACTTATTTATTCGTCACAATATAAAGCCAGAGTTAGATGCTCTAACCCAAGAGATTATTGATAAACAGCCAACAGAAGAAGTCCAAGCAGAAGTAGCTAAAAATATTAAGGCATATATAGATAGTACTTATCACACATCAGTAAATTTGAAACATTGGGAAGATTTAGCCATAAAATGTGAGCCAGAGGCTTGGCTTGGTATGAGAAAAGTTTTGTTGGCTTCAGGAGAGTATTCAGCTGAAAGTATTAAAGATTTTGAAGATTGGTATGCTGATATTTTAATAGAAAAGAATTTGTTTAGCGGAGGTTCAGAATCTTTTGCCGGTTCAACGGCCGTCAGTAATATAGCAAAAATTGAACATTTTCAGTCATTGCCAAGAATGTACGAATTTTGCGTGAGCCATGATCCTAGCCATACAACCACAGCTACAATTCGTGCCATGAAAAATTTATTGGTCAAAAGTGATCAAACGGAATTGGCAGAGTTTTTACAAAATCTACCACAGCAAACCAGAAATATGTTTGAAGTATTAATCGACCCAAATTCAGCTTTAAATTTTTATGGTGAAAGTGAAGGACTTCGTTTTGAAGACTTTGCTTTGGTTGAGCCTGAATTAACTTTAATGAAAGAAAAACTGGTAAAAGATTTAAGGAAAAAAAATTGGAGCGATCAGGCAATTCGCGAAGCCTATAATCTAACTGGTAATAAATTTGAGGTTCTTGAAAATTTGAAAAAATTAGTATTAGGTTTGGGATTAAATTTTTCTGAGTTTGCTCAAGCCTATTTTCGTCAATTGTTTCGAGATTTTGACCCGAAAAACGCAGATGATCTAAAATTTTTGGATTTATATTGCAAGGAAACGGGTCTTGAAAAAGAGAGAATTTGTTTGGATCTCGGTTCTGTTATTATTGAATCGCCAACCAATAAATTAATCGCTTCTTTAGCGTCGCCTGAACACGGTGACAACGTGCATTTTTGTGAGTTAATATTAACGGAAGAAGCTAAATTCCCTGAAGAGGTAATAGCCAAGTTAAGAAAAATTTATTTAAAAGATGAAGTAAAAAAGCAAGCTAAATTAAGGCAAGATTTAGTGGTTCTCAGTGTGATGATTTCTGCAAATGAGAAATCTGGGATTCTGAAAAATATTATAGAAGTATATGATTTTGATAATCCATTAGAAGTTTCTAATCTAGAAAAAGTTGTGGCTTATTATTTATACTTGCAGAGATTTATAGAATATAAGGAACTTTATGTTGATAAAGATTCACCAAACTTACGGTCAATAATAGACGAAAAGATAATGAGTTTAATGAGCTTGAAAGAAGTTGAAGAATATTTAAGCGAGATTATAAAATCTTTAGCTAGAAGTTCTCAAATTTCTTTTATTCAAAATGCTGATAAAACAATTTGGAAATTAGTTTACGGAGAAGAGGCAGTAGAGAAATTTTTAGATGTTTTGCCAACTGACTCACAAGAAAAAAGAAATGCTTTTACACATAATGATTATGATCGCACAACTGAATTTTTTAAATTTATGTGTGTTGGCAATGATAAGACAACTTTAAATCAAGAAAACCTAAATATTTTTACTCAGTACGTTCAGCGATTTGGTCTTTCGAAAACTCGGCTTTTGTTTGACTATGCTCGAAATATAATTTTGTTCAAGGAACAAGGAATTGATCTGCCCTACCATCAAGAGCAAGACGGAATAGATTCATTTGATAAGCTGGAAGAAAAATTTAAAAAAATAAAAGAAATTTTGTTTGGGGAAGAAGAAGTTTCTGATATGGCTAATTTATCTAACTTGGAAGTTGAATTTCTCAATGTTATGACTGGTAAAAGTACTCATCGTTTTGATAGAGGTCGGCCAGATATGCAAAGGATTATTAACGATTGGAATAATGATAGTAAGTCTGAAGAAATAGTTCCAAAACCAGAAGAATATCAATCGTTCTCGTTGGAAGTTCAACGAGCAAACGTTACGGTCGATGTAGACGTTATTCGTAATGAGTATGAAGAGTTAAAAATGAATATTTTAGAGGCTTGCAAAGATCCAGAAGATGTCCAAGGATTAAAAGCTAGAGCCTTGTCGATTATTAAGCAAAAAATATTAGAGATTGAGCAAATGGTTGATGCTAATCCAGAAAATTCTTTTATCCAAAAACAATTAGTCAATTATCAAACTATCCACCAGAATTTGGGACAGGTCAATGATTTGGATCAGTTGTTAATTGCGTTACTGTCAGTAGAAAAAGGTTTTGCTCTTAAAAATAATATTGATTCGATAGTTCGAGAAATTTTAATAAAAAAAGTTTTTCGAATGAATTTTTCCGAAGATACTTTAGCTCAGTATATTGGCGTTTTAGAAAAACCAATTTCAGTAAAAGGAGTTTTGGGAATGGTTAATATAGTTAATAATTTTATTAAGGATCATGTTATAAATTTAAGCCGAAATAATCAAGAGGGCTATTGGAGTGAAGAGGCTTGGCAGAAAATATTAGCGACTAAAAAGAATTCTAAGTTAATTGATGTTACTAAAGTTTTTAAAACACAAATTGATGCCCTAACCAAAGAAATTAAAAGTGCCAAAGTCGAAGACGTGTTGGAGCCTTCGCTGGCAGTTCAGTTTATTCCTGATCGTGGTTTTGTAGGCGAAATGTCAGGATATTTAGCTGATGTTTGTTACACAGCTGAGTATCCATTGTTAAAAAAATGGCCGAATGTTGTTCCGTTTAAGTTAGTTTATACGGCTGATGATGGATCAAAAGAGTTCCTCGGTTCAGTCTTGGTTTTTGAAGTAACACAAAAAAATGGGGAAAAGGCATTGCTTGTTAGAGCTTTTGATGTACCGCAAGAAGAAGATTTTAATATAAGTAAATGTATTGAGAGCTTTTTAGATGCCATGCAAGATTTGGGTAAAAAGCGTGGAGCTACAAAAGTGCTGGTGCCTGGAGTTAATGGCGCAATCTCCAATTATTTAATGACAGTTGCACACATAAAACAATACGTAACTGATAAAACCGCTGTGTCTTTAGCTGAAGAGTTTAAATTTAATGGGGAAAGTTATAATTTAACAGATAATTGTTTTGTGGCTAGAGAGATAAAATAATTATGAAAAAAGGTTTTTCTTTAATTGAAATGTTGGTAGTTATGGCAGTTTTTATGACCATTATGCTGGTGGTTAGTGATATTTTTTTATCAGTTTCTAGTTCACAAAAAAGTAGTTTAATAAAACAAAGAGTAATGGTAGATATGCAGTATACTTTGGAACAAGTCGCGCAAATGATTAGATTAGGGCAACTTGATTATCGCTCTGGCTCTAGTTCTAGCCCTAACCTTAATCAGTATGAACATTTAAAATTAATAAGTAGTACAGGCGAAAAAATGATGATTGGTATGGATGATAGCAATTGTGATAGTCCTGCGGAAACTTGTTTAGTGTTAATTAAAAATGAGGTTGTAACTGTTCTGTCTCCTCCAAGCTTTAATGTCACAAGATTTGATTTTATCAGAACTCCTAGTGAAAGTCCGTACCAATTTAATCAATTTACTCAAAAATACAAGAGCGATGCTCAACCTCAAGTGACAGTTTTGCTTGAAGGTGTGTCAACTATTGAAACAGAAAAATCAATTAAGCCAATACTTTTACAAACGACAATCAGTTCTCGATATTATGAAAGATAAATTATTACAATCAGAGCAAGGAAATGTTTTGGTTTATGCGCTTTTAACGATTGCCGCGATTTTAAGTTCCTCGATAGTAATTTCTAATATTATTAATGGTTCAATCGGGCACAGTGGCTTGATTGCCAGTTCTGAAGAAGCTTTTTACAGCGCTGAAAGTGGATTGGAAAAAACTTTGTATACAATTCGAAAAGAAGACAATTTACCTCAGAGTGGCTCTTGTGACATAGATAATATCGATTGTGAAGTTGAAGTGAGTAATGATAAAGTTAATTATTTAATGTTGGATTTAGAAAGAAATCAATCAGTTCAAATTGATCTTTTTGATCCAGAGAATAATTTGCATTCTAGTGGTGTTGATTCATTTGCGATGGAATGGGCAAATTCTCAAACTTGGCTGGAAGTTAGTATTGTGGAGTGGCCAAATGATTATGTTTTTAGTTGGCCTAATTTATTAGGTCAAGTTAACGTAGATGATTTACCGACTCAAAAATTTTTATATAGTGGTGGACAAGATTTTAATTTAGCTATAAATAACTATTTTGTAAAAACAAAAAATTATAGAGTTCGAATTAAAGCTTTGTATGGAAATGCTGATGATTTAATAATTAAACTTTATGGGACGGATAATGGTGGTGTGCCAATTGCTTTTCCTAATTATTTAACAATTGATGCTGTTGGTAAATATCGTGATTCAAGTCAGCGACTGTCTGTAGAAATGCCAAGATATTCTTCTTTACTTGGCTTGTTTGATTATGTGCTATTTAGTGAAAGTGTTATAACAAAATAAAATTTAATATTAAAAACAAAAATTTAAGGAGTGAACAAATATTATGCTTTGGATAGTTTTTACATTAGTGGCCATGCTTTTGTGGTCAGCAGTAAATATTTTAGATAAATATATAATTGGGCATGAGCTTCGCGATCCAATTTTAGTTACTACGATTTTTGGTTTTTCTATTAGTTTACTTTTTATATTTTTAGGACTTTTTACTGGAGCTATTATTATTCCAGTTAAATACATGTTACTTTCTATGCTTGGCGGTTTGGTTTATGCGACGGCCATTATTTTTTATTATTCTGCTATGAAAAAGATAGAAGTCTCACGCATAGTGCCGATTATTGCAACGGAACCTTTAATTATTGCGATTGTGGCTTTCTTCTTATTTGGTGAAAGCTTAAAATTAATTCAATATATTGGGATCGGATTAATCGTATTTGGAGCAATTCTGATTACTCATAAAAAATATGGTGATAAGGTAAATATGCATAAGTTTTATGCTATGGCTTTCCTTTGTACTTTGCTTTTTGGATTGAGAAATATTTTAATAAAATATGTAACAATTGGAGTAGACTTTTGGCCGATGTTATTTTGGCTTGGCGTAGGAATGTTTATTGCCCCTTTGATTTTGCTTTTCTTTCATCATCCACATATTAGAGAACAGGCCAAGAAAGGTGTTTTGCATTTGTGTTTAACTGCTCTTTTGTCTGGTTTAGCTTTAATTTTCTTCACCAAGGCAATTTCGATTGGTTCTGTGTCTTTGGCTTCTGCTTTGTTGGCGACAAAACCAATGTTAGTTTTTTTTATCGCTACTTTTTTAAGCTTTTTTCACCCTGATATTATAGTTGAAAAACATACGAAAAAAGTTTTACTGAAAAAAATGACCGCTGTGGCTTTGATTGTGGCTGGTGGGATCTTTGTACTCATTCAGTGATTACAAATTACGAATTGGCTACGAATCTACGTATTACGAATAGGAAAAACAAATTTACAAATATTACGAATTACACTTTACTAATTACCAATTACTCTTTACTAAATATTCGCCTGTGTTAATTTACTTATAATATGAATATAACTGAATCGAAAAATCGTTTGGAGAAATTAAAAGATCAGCTTCGAGAGACTGATCACGCTTATTATACTTTGGATAAGCCGATTATGTCTGATTCAGCAAGAGATAGTTTGAAAGATGAAATTGAAAAAATCGAGAAACAGTTTCCAAATTTAATTACTTCAGATTCACCAACTCAGAGAATCGGTGGTCGAGCTTTGGGTCGATTCAAAAAAGTTAAACATGAAATTCCTAAATATTCTTTAGATGATGTTTTTAGTTATGAAGAAGTTCGCGAATTTGATGAACGAGTAAAAAGATTTTTGAAAATTCCGATTAACTCAGACCTAGAATATACTTGCGAATTGAAAATTGATGGTTTGAATATGTCTTTTCATTATAAAGATGGTTTATTTGAACGAGCAGTTACTCGAGGTGATGGTGTGCTTGGCGAGGACGTTTCTCATACTGTTAAGACGATTAAAAGTTTACCTTTGAAATTAAATAAAAATGTTGATATTGAACTTGGTGGTGAAGTTTATATGCCAACCAAAAGTTTTGAAAAGTTAAACAAAAAAGGCCCAATTCAATTTGCTAATCCGAGAAATGCGGCCGCTGGTACGGTGCGCCAATTAGATCCAATGGTGGCTGCTTCTCGAGATTTAGATATTTTTTGTTGGGCTATCTATAAGTTAAAAGTTAAAAGTGAAAAGTTAAAAGTAAATACTCAGGTTGAAATGCTTGAAAAAATGAAAGAGCTTGGATTTAAAGTTAATCCAGAATACAAAAAAGTAAATAATATTGAAGAAGCAATTAAATTCTGTGAAAGTTGGCAAGACAAAAGAGCTAAACTTCCTTATGAAATTGATGGAATTGCGATCAAGGTAAATCGAATTGATTGGCAAGAACGATTAGGCCGAGCATCAAAATATGTTCGCTGGGCTACAGCTTATAAATTTCCAGCCGAAGAAGCGACTTCTGTAATTGAAAATATTGTTTGGCAAGTTGGTCGAACTGGCGCCTTGACTCCAGTTGCTCATTTAACGCCAGTTAGTTTAGCTGGGTCGATTGTCAGTCGGGCAACTTTGCATAATATTGATGAATTAAGAGAAAAAGATATTAGAATAGGCGACACAGTAATTTTGCATAAAGCTGGAGATATTATTCCAGAAATTATTAAACCATTACTCAAATTAAGAACTGGAAAACAAAAAAAAGTGGAAGCACCAAAAAATTGTCCGATTTGTCAGGCGAAAGTTGAAAGGATGGATGGTGAGTCAGCAATTCGTTGTACAAATAAAAATTGTTTTGCTCAAGATCAAGAAAGATTAATTCATTTTGTTTCGCGTAAAGGTTTTGATATTGATGGTTTTGGAGAAAAAATTGTTGAACAATTAATGCTGGAAAAGTTGGTTACAAATTTTTGTGATATTTTCGAACTTAAAAAAGGTGACTTGCAAGTGCTAGATCGTTTTGCGGAAAAATCAGCTGAAAATTTAGTTCAAGCTATTGAAAAAAGCAAATCTGTTTTGTTAAGTAAATTAATTTTTGCTTTAGGCATTCGTTATGTAGGCGAAGAAAATGCTAGCTTACTAGCCAAACAATATTCCGATCGAACAATTTCTATGTTTTTAAAAAACATTAAGCAAGCAAAAGTTACTGATTTGGAAGAAATTGAAGGTGTTGGTAAAATTGTTGCTCAAGCAGTTTTTGATTATTTTCACAATGAAGATAATTTACAAAAACTATTAAAACTTGAAGAACTTGGTGTTGTTTTGAAAAGAGTAGAAGTTTCACAAGTAAAATCCTCAGTCTTTGGAAAAACTTTTGTTTTAACTGGTAGTTTAGTCAGTTTATCCAGAGATGAAGCCAAGGCTTTGATTAAATTAGCTGGAGGTAAAGTTAGCTCGACTGTGAGTGCTAAAACTGATTACCTTGTTGTTGGTGATGAACCGGGTTCTAAATACAAAAAAGCAGTAGAATTAAAAGTGAAAATACTTGAAGAAAAAGAATTCATGAGTTTGATTAAATAATTATAGTGTTAATTGATAGAATGTGATTTAAAATAATGGTACGAAGTTAATATGTAGATCTTTTAATGTCCCTCTTACTAATAGTTGGATTTCAAAAACGCAAAGGGGAACGCTATGACGAAACTACTTTTTCCTGCGAAGTTTTTTGGTGAGAAGGTATTGGCTGTAGGTTTAGCTGGAATTCTTGCTGTTGCATTTGTTGTTGTTTACTGTGGGGTTGCTGTTAATGCTGGGGTTGATAAGTATTTGTAAATTAACTATCCTCGTTTCTTAAACGGGGATTTTTATTGCCTTTTAAGTAGAATTTTGTTATAATTTCTGTGAATTTATGAATATAAACAAAGAACATATTGAGCATTTAGCCAATTTGGCTAGATTGGGTATAACGGAAGAAGAAAAAGAGAAATACGCTGAGCAGATTTCTTCTGTTTTAGATTATTTTACTGAATTGAATGAATTAAACACTGACAACGTTGAACCTTTAACGCATGTTTTTGAATTGGAAAATGTTGTCCGTCCAGACAAAGAAGTTCGCACCGTAGAAGCGGATAAAGTTTTGGCCGAAGCACCAGAATTAGAAAAAAAACAAGTTAAAGTTAAGGCTGTTTTTGATAAGTAATGTAATTTCACAGTTTATTGTTTATTGCTTATTTATTTTTTACTCACGACCCGCCTACCGGCCGGCTCACAACTTAATTCTTACCTACTTAACACTTAATACTTAATACTTATTTACTCACCATTAACACGTTAAATATGGACGCAGGTATGTTATTATGAAATTAAATACTCTTACAATAAAAGAAGCTCATGCTGGTTTGAGCCAAAAACAATTTTCTTCGTCAGAATTGACTAAGTCTTGTTTTGATGCAATTAGAGAAAATGATGATAGTTTGAATGCTTTTATTACAATTACAGAAGATCTTGCGTGTATTCAAGCAGAAAAAGTTGATAAGAAAATTAAAAAAGGTGAAAAGATTAGTGTCCTAGAAGGTATTCCTACTGCTATTAAAGATAATATTTTAGTTGAAGGTATCAAGGCAACTGGTGGTTCAAAAATTTTGTCTAATTATATTGCTACTTATGATGCTACAGTTATTAAAAAACTTAAAAAACAAAATTCTGTAATATTGGGAAAAACTAACTTAGATGAATTTGCCATGGGCGGTTCAGGTGAAACGTCAAATTTTGGTTCGACCAAAAATCCAATTGATAAAACTCGGGTGCCAGGAGGATCATCTAGTGGTAGCACTGTAGCTGTAGCTTCCAACGAAGCGATATACGCCTTGGGTTCAGATACTGGCGGTTCAGTTCGCCAACCAGCTGCACTTTGTGGTGTGGTTGGTTTTAAGCCGACTTATGGTCGCGTTTCTCGTTTTGGATTGATGGCTATGGCTTCAAGTTTTGATCAAATAGGAACTTTAACAAAAACAGTAGAGGATGCTTCATTTGTATATGAACAAATTGTCGGTTTAGATAAATTGGATGCAACAACGGTAAACAAACCTGTAACTTTAGATTTGAATGGTAATCTAAAAAATTTTAAAATTGGTGTACCTCAGGAATATTTTATTAAAGGTATGGATGAAGGAGTAGAAAAAGTTGTCAGAAAAGCAATAACTAAATTAGAAAAAGCTGGCGCACAAATAATTCCAATCAGTTTACCAATGACTAAATACGCCTTGGCTACATATTATATTTTAATGCCAGCGGAAGTTTCTTCAAATTTAGCTCGTTACGATGGTGTTCGTTATGGATATCGAGCGGAAGCTGGCAATTTATTAGAAATGTATTTAGAATCAAGAGCCAAAGGTTTTGGTGATGAGGTGCGTCGAAGAATTATGCTTGGAACTTATGTTTTATCTTCTGGGTACTATGATGCTTATTATAAAAAAGCTCAAAAAGTCCGTCGTTTGATTAAACAAGATTTTGATAAAGTTTTTGAAACTGTAGATTGTCTCGTTACACCAACTTCCCCAACTACAGCGTTTAAACTTGGTGAAAAATTTAATGATCCATTAACAATGTATTTGGCTGATATTTTTACAGTTTCAGTTAACGTGGCTGGTTTACCAGCAATTTCAATTCCTTGCGGTTTAAGCAATAAATTACCAGTCGGTCTTCAGTTTATTGGTAAACCATTTGATGAAAAAACTCTTCTTCGTTTAGCTCATAATGCAGAGCAAATATTGTAAATGATTTAATAATAAGTTTCACCAATATGGTGGATGTTACTTGGAATTTTAATGTAATAGATTATGCTGTTTTAATCGGTATAGTTGCTATTTTGTTAGTTGCTGGAGTTGCTAAATATTTTTCTATAAAAAATGAATCACTTGATGGTATTGATCGTAAATTTTACAAAGAAAGATGGAAAAGTATACAGGATTTGATGTCTTATGGAAAAGAAATGAATTATAAATTAGCAGTAATTGAGGCTGATAAACTTTTGGATCAAGCTTTGAAAGATTTACATTTTTCAGGTGAGACAATGGCCGAAAGATTAAAATTAGCTTCTTATAAATTTCCGAATCTTAAAAAAGTTTGGTGGGCACATAAGGTTCGTAATCTTATTGTTCATGATGTGCGTTATCAATTAAAATTTAATGAAGCGAAAAAGGTTGTTTCTTTATTCCACAATTCTTTAACTCTTCTTAAAATAATATAATATGAAAAAAATTTTAATTATTATTTTCGCAATGTTATTATTGATGCCAAGTTTAAGTCCTGCTTTGGCTAGTACGTCCGATTTATCGATTGATGTGGGCAATGTTCGTTTTTCAAAAAATACAAATAATTTATTAGTGGGTGATACTGTGCGGGTTTATGCTGCTGTAGCCAATAATGGAGATACTGACGCGCTTGGCTATATTGCTTTTTATATTAATAATGAAACAACAATGATCGGTAGTGCTGAAGTTTCAGTTTTAGCGGGTGGCTATTATGACGAAGTTTATGTTGATTTTACTGTGCCTGATGATGATTTCCGTTTGTTGGTTAGTCTTTTATCTGTTGTGCCAACTGATTCAAATTTGAATAATAATAATATTCTTACTCAAAAGTTTAATGTTCAGGGAGATAATGATGGTGACGGAATTGGTGATGATACTGACGCTGATGATGATAATGATTCTTTAACGGATGCTCAAGAAATTCAAATGGGAACAGATCCATTGCTGAGGGACACAGATGGCGATGGTGTTTTGGATGCGGATGATTTATATCCTTTAGACCCCAATAAATACAAAGATGAACCAATTGTAATCTCGCCCGAACCAGAGCCAGAAATAAATCCAGAACCAGTCCCTCAACCTAAACCAGTACAAAAAGCTTACATTCAACCAGTTGTAAAAGTAGTGGAAAATAGCAATAAAGAACCTGAAAGTACAGAACCAATTTTGGTGGAAGATTTTTATAATTCACCGGCCGTTGAACTTTTGCAAGAAGTGAAAATTAATGTTAATCAGATAAACTGGAATACTTATAGTTTTAATTTTGATACAAATATAATGGATTTAAATATTGATAGTTTAGAGTATCAATGGATTTTTGGCGATGGCACGGATAGTCCTAAAAACACTGAGCATCGCTTTCGTGGGACTGGGCAATATTTTGTAACGTTAAAAGTTAAAGGTCCATTTAATAATTTTATATATGACAATGTAACGATTGATGTTGAGTTTTGGTCAGTTTATAATTATTGGTTGTGGATTATTTTATTGGTGTTTATAACTATTGGTTTTTTGTACACTTATGAATTTAAACACACAAGTGGTAAACTAAATTCTAAAAATGAACCAAGAAAAGTTGTAGGTAATGATGAATTGAGAAAGCCTAAAAAAAGAAAAATAGAAGAAGATAAATCAGAAAATTAAAATTAAAAATAAAAATGAAAAAGTATTTTGTAGTTTTTACCTGTTTATTTGTTTTGTTACTTAGCCCAGCTTTGGCTAAGCAAAGTTATAATTTAACTTTGGGTGAGGCTTATATTAAATATAATCAAATCGGTTGGCAGAATTATGAATTTTATGTAATTACTGATTTGGAAAATAAAGATGGCTTAACTTATGAATGGACGTTTGATAATAAATCCTCGTTTTCATCAGAAAAAGTAAGGTATTTTTTTGCCAAAGGCGAACATACTATAAAATTAAAAGTTGAAGATAACTATGGTAATGTTCGTTACGATACAGTTCGTTTGAATATTCAGTTTTGGTCGTTGAAAAATAATTGGTTTTGGTGGGTGGCGTATTTAATAGTTGTGATGTTAATTATCTATTATTGGGCGGCCAAAATAATGTATTTACTTAATCGACCGAAAATAAGTAAAGAAGCAAGATACTTTTTGGACTTACTGGATGAACATGGCTGGATTGATGAAATTATAAAACATCACGCAAAAAAATAAATAAGTTGAAAGTAAAAAGTTAAAGGTTTATATAGAGAAAAATTATGTAAAAGTTAAATAGTTCAGATTGTCTTGGTAGTTTAACTTTATAAACTTGTAACTTGTAACTTTTCCCAACATTATGTACATGATTTTACGTTGGTTGATAAACGCTATTGGTTTATTGGCCATTGGTTATTTTATACCGGGGATTGAAGTGGCCAGCCTTTATTACGCCATGATTTTGGTCGTAGTTATCGGCTTGGTTAATTTTGTTCCAGGAATGATTCTAAAAATTATAACTTTCCCAATCAATATTATTACTTTGGGAATTTCCAATTTGATAATAAATGCTTTTATCTTTTGGTTTGTGGCCAGTTTTATTCAGGGTTTTGATATTACTGTTTGGTGGGCTGGTTTTCTTGGCGCTGTAATTTATACAATGATAACAACTTTTAGTGGTTGGCTTTACAAAGAAAGTTATATGCACTAAAGAAAATAATAAGATTTAAGTAATAAGTTTCAAGTTTTGTCTTGTGACTTGATACTTGGATTTCCTTGTTTCTTTGTTTTATGAAGATATTATTACACAGTTGTTGCGCGCCATGTGGCGGTCAAGTTATTAGTGAATTAACAAAACACGGTCATGAAGTGGCTGTTTATTTTTATAATCCAAATATTTTTCCTGAAGATGAATATCAACTTCGTTTGCAAGAAGTAAGGCGCTATACTGATGAACTTGGAATTAAACTTATTCAAGGTAAATATGCACATGATGAGTGGTTAGATTTGGTTAAAGGTTTAGAAAATGAACCTGAAAAAGGCAGTCGTTGTCAAAAATGTTTTATGCATAGATTAGCAGAGGTGGCTCAAAAAGCACACGAACTTGGATTTGAAGCTTTTGCTTCTACGCTAACCATTAGTCCGCATAAACCGGCTGAAATGATTAACCAGATTGGCCACGAATTAGCTGATTTTTATGGCCTTCAATTTATTGATAATATTTGGCGAAAGAATGAAGGTTACAAAAAATCATGCAAAATAAGTGAGGAGCATCATTTCCATCGTCAGGATTATTGTGGATGTGAATTTTCAATCAGAAAATAATTTAAGAATGAAAAGCACTCCGGATGAGCGAAGTGCTTTTTTGATTGACAAAAGGTCAATAATCGAATAACCTTTTAAATTGAACTGAACTTTAATAATTACAGAAGAGGTGAAGCTTGAAAACATTTATTCTGGGGACAATTTCTAAGCTGGACATTATTGCTTGGATTTTTGTGCTATTATTCTTTCTTTTATCAGCCATAATTATGGGTGGTGATATTACAAACACTTTTCTTGGAGCAAGTGGAATTATTGTTGAAATGTTTCTGATCTCGGTTAGTATTGAAATAATTATTGAAAGTTTGAAAAATGCAAAAGGTCTTGGTACTATTGTCGGTTTTATTACCAATGGTCCGGAAATGTTGTGTTTAATAGTAGGGTTAGTTGTCGGTGATATTTTGTTTGCAGCTTCTACGCCACTTGGTAGTAACTTTATGAATCCATTGTTGTTGATTTTAGCTGCACTTTTGAATCATAAAGCTTTAGTAGTTTGGAAAACTAGTCGGCGGTTTGCACTTTTAACTATCGGATTCACAGCAGTTTTGGCGGTTTTATTTTTTTTAATTCCGCAAAAATATTATTTAATTTGGGTAGTTGTCAGTTTTATGGTTACTTTCGTTTTATTCCTGAAGCGCCCGAAAGAGCCTGAAGCTGAAGAAGTGGAAATAGTAGCCGTTTCAAAGTGGACTTTGTTGCCGTCGATTTTACTTTTGGTTATAGCGGGTTATTTTCTCGATCCAGTAGTCAGTTTTGCTTCTGTTAATTCACATGCACCAAAAGGAGTGATTGGTTTTGTGGTTTTGGCTACATTAACATCTTGGCCAGAATTTAAATCATCACTTTCTTTGCTTCGCAGAGGCAAGATTTTGGCCGCTATTTTGAATATTACAGTTTCGAACATTACTAATATTTGGTTAGCTGGTTCAGGTACATTGGTATATTTGATGTTTTAAGAGATTTTATATGAGAGTTAAACGTCACAACGTTTGGCTCTTTTTTGTTTAAATGGATTGTGATAAAATAAATTCATGTTATGGAGGCAGAATTATACAAAAATAAATACAGAATAAAAACAACACGGTTGGCAGATTGGGATTATTCGTGGCCTGGATTTTATTATGTTACAATTTGCACAAAGAATATGGTTGAATACTTTGGAAGTGTTGTAAATAAAAAAATGGTATTAAATAGAATGGGTTGTATTGTTGATGGATGTTGGGAAGAAATATTAAAACATTTTGATTTTATTGAATTGGATGAATTTGTGGTAATGCCAAATCATGTCCATGGAATTATACGTATTTTATGTACGAATGAAGATAAAGGAATCAACCACGTGTGTAGAGGCGTTGCATGCAACGCCTCTACACACGAACGAATGTCATTAATTTCTCCAAAACATGGATCGTTGGCATCAATTATACGGTCATTTAAATCAGCGTGTACAAAGGAAATTAGAACCAAATTTCCAAATAAAAATTTCCAATGGCAATCGCGTTATTACGATCATATTGTCAAAAATCAAAATGATTTGGATCGTGTTCGTAATTATATAAAATTAAATCCGTTTAATTGGCAGAATGAAAAATGTTGTTATGATTGATTATAAAAATAAATTAAACAAAGAACAATACGAGGTTGTTACCGCTGGTGATGGTCCTTGTTTGGTTTTGGCCGGAGCTGGTTCTGGGAAAACTAGAACATTGGTTTTTCGAGTAGCTTATTTGATTGAAAAGGGCGTAAACCCAGCCAACATTTTGCTCGTAACATTTACTAATAGAGCAGCCAATGAAATGCTAGAGCGCGTTGAAAAGTATCTTGGTTTCAAACCAGAAAAATTATGGGGTGGAACTTTTCATAGGATTGGCAATCAAATTCTTCGTCGTTATGCTAATAAATTAGGTTATGAAAGAAATTTTAATATTCTTGATCAAGATGATTCAATCAGTTTGGTTAAACATGCCATGGAAGAGATCGGTTTAAGTGCAAAGGGTCAAAATTTTCCCAAAGCTAGCATAGTTCAATCAATGATAAGTTTTGCTCGGAACACTAATCGTGATATTCGAGATGTAGTTGAAAATTATTATAGCTATCCAGATTTTATTTCTGCCAAAGTAGAGGAATTATTTTTTGAATACGATAAAAAGAAAAAAAGTGCTAATGTTATGGACTTTGACGATTTGCTAGTGAATTGGTTGCGATTACTTGAGAACTTTCCAGAAGTAAAGGATTCTCTAGCCAAACAGTTTGAGTATATTTTAGTAGATGAATATCAAGACACTAATTATATTCAGTCTGAAATTATTAAGAATTTAGCTTCGTTCCATAATAATGTTTTAGTTGTGGGTGATGATTCTCAAAGTATTTATTCGTTCCGCGCAGCTGATGTCAAAAACATTTTAAATTTTCCAAAACTTTTTGCTAATACGAAAATTTATAAAATCGAAACAAATTACCGAAGTACGCCACAAATTTTAGATTTAGCGAACGAAAGTATTAGTCACAATGTTGATCAATTTCAAAAAGACTTAAAAGCCAAAAGAGAAGATCATATTTTACCAGCTTTAATTATTGCGAGAGATGATCAGCATCAAGCCCATTTAGTCAGTAAAAGAATATCTCAACTTTATCGCGATGGTGTAAACTATGAAAGCATGGCCGTACTTTATCGAGCAACGTATCAATCGGCTGAAATTCAACTTGAATTAAGTAAACAAAATATTCCTTATGTTGTTCGTGGTGGTATGCGATATTTTGAACAAGCACATATTAAAGATGTTATTTCATATCTAAAAGTTTTAGCTAATTTTCAGGATGAGATTTCTTGGAAAAGAATTTTGAATATGTATGAGGGGATTGGACAGAAAAGAGCGGATGCTATTTGGAAAAAAATTAAAAGTTATAATGATTTACCCAGTTTATTAAATGATCAATTAAAATTAACTGGCAAGGCTTCGATTAGTTGGGGCCGGATTTCTTCAGCTTTCAGGCATTTATTAACTTTGGATAAAGAACAAAAAGGCTACATGGCTGAAGCCATTGAATTTATTTTAGAACATGGATATGAAGATTATTTAAAAAATGCTTATGAAAATTACCGCGACCGTATAGATGATTTAAGTCAATTAATAAATTTCGTGGCTAAATATGCTGACATTGATAAACTTTTAGCTGATGTAATGCTCAGCGAAAATTTTGCTGGAGAAAATGAACATAGCAAACAGGCAGTTGTTTTGTCGACAATTCACCAAGCCAAAGGTTTGGAGTGGGCCGTAGTTTTTATTGTTGGACTTCGTGATGGTTATTTCCCACATCAAAAATCACTTGAGAATCCACGTGAACTTGAAGAGGAGAGACGTTTGTTTTATGTTGCAGTTACTCGAGCCAAAGATGAACTAAATATGCTTTATCCAGTTCGTTCGTTTAGTTATAAATTTGGCGAGGTTTTTTCCAAGCCGTCTATGTTTATTCGCGAACTTGATCAATCAAAATATATGAAACAAGGCCATCAGCCAGCTGGTTTTCATGATGATGAAGATGAAGTAATTTATGTAGATTAAGTTAAAATATTTATATTTAATATAGTTAAAACAGAGCTTAAGGTTCTTTTTTTTCGTAAAATTAGAGTATTGGTATTGACATTTTTATAAAAACATGATATAATCCAACTTCGAGTGTTGTTTGACAATGTTTCCCAACTTTCCTAGGAGGACGAAATGATTGCTCTTTTGTTGGCTTTGATTGTTTCTACTGTTGGTAGTGCTCCATTATTGTTTCTCGGAAAGAGATATCAAGGCAAAGGCGTGTTTATCTTGGTTGCTGAAATTTTATGTTGGTGGGCAATTTTTTATGGGTATTGTCCTAGTTTGGTTTACACCTTTTGGGGGGTAGCTGGAGTGGCTTTGATTGTGAACCTGATAGTATCAGCAGTAATGATTTTTGCTGTAACTGTTAGGCTTCACTTCATAATGATTTTACCAGTCGTTTTGGCGGTACTGTTTATTGGATACTCAATGGGTGGCTGTCCTTGTTTCCGCGCCAGCGAGTATGCGTCTTTGATTGGTGAAGTTGACAATAAGAATTTTACAACAGACATGCAACAATCAGACCCAGGGCATATTCGGTTGGTTCCGCGGGAGTTGGCAGCTTATAAGGCTGATAAGGTTCTTGGTGAAGCTGGTGCAACGATTGGATCGCAGTTTCATGTTGCTAAGAAGTACATGACATTGCAACGTGTGCAGGGTAAGCTGGTTTGGGTAGCACCATTAGACTTCAATGGTTGGATGATTTGGACAAAAGTTGATGGTGCTCCAGGTTATGTTAAGGTTGATGCAGAAAACCCTAATATCACGCCAGTGCTAGTTGACGGTATGAAGTACAAGTATACTCCAAATGCGTTTTTTGGGGATAACTTGGAACGGTACCTCTGGATTAACGGGTATATGTGGAAAGGAATGACTGAATTTTCCTTTGAAGAGGATGATCAAAATCAAGCTTGGTGGGTTGTTACACTGTTCAAGCCGACAATCGCATTTGGCGGGAGAAAAGTTGTTGGTGTCGCGGTTGTAAATCCAACCAATGGCGATATTAAGGAATATGATTTAAAAAGTATTCCTGAATGGATTGATCGTGTGATTCCTCGTCAGTTTGCCATTGATTACATTGATGGTTGGGGAGAATATGGTAAGGGTTGGTGGAATTCTTGGTGGACTAAAGAAGGGGTTGTTGATGCTACTGGGATGGACGGTGCTGGTGGTGAAGAAGATTATGTTGAGATGGTGTACGGTGCCGATGGTGAGCCATATTGGTTTACTGGCATTACGTCGTCATCAAGTGAGGACGCCGCTCTTCTGGGTGTGATGTATATGCACACTAGAACCGGTAAAGTTACCTATTACAAGATTTCAGGCATTAATGAGGATTCAGCTCTTGATGTAGTTAGCGATAAGGCTAAATTCCAACATTTGCATGGAACCGTTCCTATGCTCTTCAATTTTTACGGTAAAGCGATTTGGGTTGTGACGTGTCTTGGCGAAAGTGATACCTTCAAAGGTGTAGCTCTCGTTGATGCTGATACCCAGAAGCTTTATTGGGATGAACAGAATGGCATGGGAGCATTTCAACAGCTTCGATCTGAAGTTGGAGTTGACGACCCTTTGTCGGAGATGCCCATGACGGTTGAGGGCGAAAAAGTGCAGTTTGAAATGGTCAGAGTTTTGCGCGTTGCTCGTGAAGACGACACGTATTATCTTTATCTCGAGAACATCTCGCACGTTTTGGCTGGCAAAAGAGCTCTTTCATTGAAATTGATCTTTACTCAGCCAGGAGATTTCGTCAGTGGAACGTACATTGATTCAGGAGAAGATTTGCTCCCTTTGAGTAAATTCGAAAACAAGGATGTTGAGTTGTTCATCTCTAAAAAGCAGGAAACTGCGCGATTGGAGAGAACCGAAGATGTTTCTGCTCGGCAGGAGTCGGATGAGAGTGTAGATTTCAAGAAAAGAGTTGACAACATGAGTCCTCAAGAATTGAAAGAACTTCTTGAAATCAAGAAGAGATCGGAGAAGTAAGGAACCTCCGCAAACAATACAGAGCGTTAGTCAATGTACTAGCGCTCTGTTTTTTTATTTTAAAATTTGCTAAAATATAGGCATATGAATAAAAAATTTATCACTATTTCAGGCAATATTGGCATAGGTAAATCTACCTTGACCAAAAAATTAGCTGAGCATTTTGATTTTAAACCTTATTTAGAACCAGTTACTGAAAATCCATATTTGAAAGATTTTTATTCTGACATGAAAAAATGGGCATTTCATTCTCAATTGTATTTTCTTGGTAAAAGAATGCAGGATCATTATGATTTAGCAATTGATAAACATTCAGTGATTCAAGATCGTTCAATTTATGAAAACGCAGAAGTTTTTGCTCGATATTTGTTCAAGCGAAAATTTATTTCCAAGCGAGATTGGAAAACTTATCAACAAATTTATAAAGTTTGTAAAAAAACTTTGCCAGCACCAGATTTGATTATTTACCTTAGAGCTTCAACTGATCGAATTATGCAAAGAATTGAAAGTCGAGGTCGTGATTTTGAAAAAAATATTGATAAACGATATATCCAAGACTTAAATGATCTTTATGATAATTGGGCTGGTAATTTTAAATTAAGTCCAGTTATTATTCTTAATTACGATGATTTGGATTTTAAGAATAGAACTATTGATTTTGATTCATTTTTGGATGTGCTCAAGGAATATCTTTAATTTGCCAAGATTAATTTTAGGTATAATATTTGGCAATCATTTGTGTTTTGTGTTATAATAATTTTGGAATTGAAAACAAAAATAAATATTGTATGGTGAAAGAAAATATTGCAGTCAAATCTTTTAAGTTTGTTTTAAAAGATATAGTTTTGGATATTTTGTATTGGCCTGTTTGGTGGTATACAGCTGGGACAGTCAAAATGTTCAAGAAAATGTTAATGTTTATTGACCAAGGTAATAGTGAACTTGGTGTAACTATTTGGGTTAAAAATATCTTTGTGCCAATGTTTGGTCAGTATGATTGGCAAAGTCGTATAATCAGTTTTTTTGTTCGATTGTTTAATGTTATATTTAGAGCAATTGTTTTGTTATTTTGGGTAATCATTGGTTTGATTATCTTTTTATTTTGGGTTTTATTGCCAATTTTCTTGGTAATAATGCTTTTATTAAATTTAGGAATTTTCATATAATATGAATGAAATAAAAACCAATAAATATTTAGTTTGTCCTAATTGTCATGGGACTGGCCAAATCGATGGAGGACAATGTCAAAAGTGCCAAGGTCTTGGTGTTGTTTATTTTTTTCAGGATAAAATTTTGTATTGGGGACAGTATTATGATCCACTTAATAATTTATATGAAAAGTTTACTGAGAAAGTTAAGGTAATAATTAATGGTTTGTTAGCACTTTCGGGTTTGTCTGGTTTTGTTGTTATGGGTTATTTTGGATACATTTCAAATTTTCAAAATTTTTTTAATATTGATTACTGGTTAGTTCCAAGTTTTGAAAAATTATATTTTTGGTTCACTTTAATTTTAATGTTGTATTTATATTTTCGTTTGGATCAAGAAGGTTCAGCTAAGTATAAAGTTTTGGTTAAATCTTATGCAAAAAAAGATGAATTTGTTGGACCTGCTTTGGATTGGTCAACTATCATAAAAAGAAAAAATAGTTTAGTGGATATTTCACAAGCTTTTACATTAGACTCTAAAAATTTGATTTATGCTTCTTGGGAGTTGGCTGGGCATTTTGAACATCATGAAGTTTTACGAATTCATTTGTTTGGTGTTTTGTTTCAATTTAATAAATCGGCCATCATTTTAGGAAGATTGGGTATTGGCTTTGAAAATCTAAAACAAAAAATAAGTAGATATTTAACCAAAAGAATAATTAGTCGACCTGGTAATCCGGTTTTATCTGAGGAAGTTCATAAAACCTTAATCAATGCTTATTTAGAAGCTCATGAAAGTAATTTATTAAAAGTTGATATTGCTGAAATTGTTCTTTCTTTAGCTAATCCAACTGATATTGGCAAAGTTGAGAAGGATGATTTATTGGAAATTTTGACTGATTATGGTTTTACTTATCAACAAATGAATAACGTTGTTGCTTGGGTTAGGATTCAGCAAATGCTCAGATCAAATTGGCAACGATACCAAGGAAAAGCTCGTTATAAACCAAAGTCTGGTATGGATCGCGCTATGACGGCCATTGCAACTCCTTTACTTGATAAGTTTAGTGAAGATTTAACCATGAAAGCTAAATATGGACATTTTTTTCCTTGTATTGGTCGCGAAAAAGAATTTGAACAAATGTTTAGAATAATGGAAGGTAGTCGTCAAGGAGTTTTATTAATTGGTAATCAGGGTGTTGGTCGAACAACTATTGTGGAAGGATTGGCTCAGAAAATGGTTTCTGAAGATGTACCAGAAATTTTACAAGATAAAAGATTGGTCAGTTTGAATATTGCTAGTTTACTTGCTGGAGCTGATGCGTCAATGGCTGAACAAAGATTGATGATGATTTTAAATGAAGTTATGCGGTCAAGAAATATTATTTTAGCAGTTGAAAATTTACATAATTTATCTGGCATTACTTCTGGCGGGGAACAAAGCTTAGATTTAGCTGAAGTTTTTGCTCAATTAATGAATAAAAATTTATTTTTTGTTTTGGCTACGACAAATAATGATGGTTATGTTAATGCCATTGAAAACAAAAGTTTAGATGCCTCATTCCAAAAAATAAAAATTGAAGAATTGGAACTTAATGATGCAATTCAAGTTTTGGAAGCTAAAAGTGGTCCAATTGAATATCAAAATCAAATTTATTTTTCTTATTCAGCCATAGAAAAATCTGCTGTACTTTCAGCTCGCTATATTCATGATCGATATTTACCTGAGAAGGCGATTGAAATTTTAGAGCAATCAGCAATCAAAGTAAGTAAAGAAAAGGGCAAAAATATGGTTGTATCAGGTGAAGATGTGGCTGAAGTTATTTCAGCTTTGACTAAAATTCCGTTAACTCAAGTAACTCAAAAAGAAAGTGAAAAATTATTGAATATTGAAGATCGTATACACGAAAGAATGGTTGACCAAGTGGAAGCAGTCAATATTGTAGCTTCAAGTTTACGTCGAGCAAGAGCTGAAATTCGTGAAGGTACAAGACCTATTGCTAGTATGCTTTTTCTTGGCCCAACAGGTGTGGGAAAAACTGAATTGGCCAAAACTGTGGCGGAAGTTTACTTCGGCAATGAAGCTGTAATGCAACGTACAGATATGTCTGAATATCAGGAACAATCAAGCTTGCAAAGACTTATTGGACACGGAACTAGTACAGGGTTTTTAACAGAAGCAGTTAGAAAAAATCCATTTTCATTACTTTTATTTGATGAAATTGAAAAAGCTCATCCAGATATTTTAAATTTATTTTTACAAGTTTTGGACGATGGCCGTTTAACTGATGCTCAAGGCCGAACAATTGATTTTACCAATACAATTATCATAATGACTTCTAATGCTGGCGCCCAATATATTCAAGATGAAATAAACAAAGGAACTTCAGTTGATATTATTAAAGATGTTTTGATAAATGAAAAGTTGAAAGAATATTATCGACCAGAATTTTTAAACCGTTTTGACGGTGTGGTTGTATTTAAACCTTTATCAATGGTTGATGTGATTCAAATTGCTAAATTAATGGTCAATAAAATTGCTAAGCGTTTAGAAGACAAAGGCATTATTTTTACTGCCACAGAAGAAGCAATTGCTGAATTAGCAGAAGCTGGTTATGATCCAAAATTCGGGGCTCGACCACTGCGTCGCGTAATCCAAGAAAGAATTGATGATGCTTTGGCTAATAAAATATTGGCTAATGAAATTGCGAGAAGAGATAAAGTTATTCTTGAAGTAGGGAATAAGTTAAGAGTAGAAAAAGCTGAAGAAATTTAATTGTAACTTTGAATGAAAGGCCGTTGAAAAACGGTCTTTTAAAATAAAAAGACCCCAGCTATGTGAAGATGGAGTCTGATGATTTTAGATAATTTTTAGGATGCCAAGGTCTGTTAGCAAACAAATAGCTAGAACGATCGTTCGCCAAGCTGTGAATTGCCCATTATTTTTTACATAAGAATACCAAAGAGTTGTCCAAGGTGTCAGAAAAAATCCAATTATAGGAGCGAGATTACCGTCGAATGCGTTTTTGAAGTAATCACTGAATAGAAATAGCAATACAATAATTAATCTTGGACTGATTGAAAACAAAAAAACGATTAAAAACCACATTTTGCCCTCCTCGATGGCCATTGTTAATGACGACTAACTATTTTATACTGGAGTATCCTTTTTGTCAATATTGATTGAAAATAAATTGAAAATTTGCTAAAATTTAGGCATATGAATGCGTCTAATTATATCATAGCTTTAATTGTATCTTTTGGAGTGTGTTTGTTGATCACGCCTGTTTTTATTTGGTTGGCTAGAAAAATGAAGATTGTTGACGTGCCCGATGGTCAGAGAAAGATTCACAAAAAGACAACTCCTTTGTGGGGTGGTTTGGCTATTTTTTTGAGTATAAACATAGTTTTGTTAGTTTACTCAATTGTGACTAAAGATTTGATTGGCGATACAATTATTCTTAAAAATATTTTAGGTATATTTATCGGTAGTTTGTTTTTGGCAATTGGTGGAGCTCTTGATGATAAATATAATCTTAAACCAAGTTTGCAAATTATTTGGCCAATACTTGCAGTTTTAAGTGTAATAATTTGTGGAATTGGGATTGAATTTATTTCCAATCCAATAGGCGAAGAAGCACTTGATCTGAATGTGTTTCAATTTAGATTGTTTTGGTATCATGGTTTTCCTTATCAAATAAGTTTATTTGCTGATTCTTTTACTTTGATTTGGTTACTTGCAATGATGTATACAACTAAATTATTAGATGGGCTTGATGGTTTAGTTTCAGGCGTAACAATTATCGGGGCAATCTTTATATTTTTTACTGCTTTGAATAAAGGCGATATCATTCAGTATGATGTGGCTTTATTGTCAATAATTATTATTGGTGTGTTTGCTGGCTTTTTAGTTTACAATTTTAATCCGGCTTCAATCTTTTTAGGTGAAAGTGGAAGTACTCTGGCTGGCTTTTTACTTGGAACACTTTCGATTATTAGTGGCAGTAAAGTGGGAATTACACTAATGTTTTTATCAATTCCATTACTTGATTTTATATGGACTTTGATTCGGCGTAAAATGGAAAAACGTCCTTTGTTTTCTGCTGATCGCAAACATTTACATCATCGTTTGCTTGATGCTGGGTTTACAGTTAAGCAAGCTGTTTTCTTTTTGTATTTTATTGCCACCGTTTTTGGCTTTGTGGCATATTATTTACAAGATCTTGGGTTGAGTTTCCTCGCTACTTTTAGTTTGGTAGTGTTTGTTTTTATGCTAATTTTAGCTTATGTTTATACAAGAAAAAAAAGACAGGAAAAACTCTTGACGAAAAGTGAATAATCATGTATCATAATTCATAGTTAATATCTAAAATTACAAGAAAACATTCCCGTTTGTTTTCTCCAAGAATATGACAATCGCAGTAATAAAAACTGGCGGTAAGCAATATAAAGTTACCAAAGGTCAACAATTAAACATTGAAAAAATTGCAGGTGAAAAAGGTGATAAAATTGAGTTTGATAAAGTTTTGTTAGTAGCTGATGTTAAGGGAACAAAAGTTGAAATTGGTAAACCGTTTTTGAAAGACAAAAAAGTTGAAGCCGAAATTGTTGAACAATTTCGGGATCGTAAAATTGATGTGATTAAATTTAAAAGAAAAACCAGATACAAAAGAAAAGCTGGTCACAGACAACAGTTAACTGCTGTTAAAATCAGTAAAATCTAAACACTTCAAATAAAAAACACTCTATTTCTCAATACTGAGAATAGTGTGTTTTTGTTTAATTATAATTCTAAAGTCACTCAATTTTTAGTAATAAAAAAGAAGTCCATCGTTGATGAACTTCTTGATGCGGGTTGGATTAGTTTCCAACTTTACCGCAAGCTTCTTTTTCGCTGAAGGTCAATGCTTCTGAGCAGGGTTTGAAAGCAGAAGATCTCCCGTTTGTGCGGTAACAAAAACCATTAACTTCTTTGCAGAAAATTGATTTTGCAGATTTATCGCAAGCTTCAACCAGATCTTCGCCTTCTTCGTCAGACATTGGATTCGCAGCTTTTGCACAATCTACAATAAATTTGGCAACTTCGCTTTTGTTTTCACTACAGTCCAAATATTCTCCGACTATAATTTCTGGTGGGTATTCTTTACTACCAAGAGGCACGCATCCATTTGTTCCCATGATGAGAACAAAACAGCCCAGAAAAAGAAACAACTTTGTTAGGTGGTTTTTCATGACAATTCTCCTTGGTTAATGAGCACTCAAACCGAACATTAAATATTAGCAATAATTAAATGCTTTGTCAAGTTTGGTTAATTTTGGTGAAATAATATCTACTGTAAATTTATTATCATTTTAGTCAAATATTAAGAAATCTTGCAGATTTTTAATAGTAATTTTAAAAACAACAGTGACCAAATAAATTGGTCGCTGGAGGTGTTAATATGGATTTAAATTGCGTATTTACTTTAATTCTTGTCGCCCTTTTATGGCATTTAAAAGTGTAATTTCATCAGCATATTCAATATCTGAACCCATTGGTAAGCCTCTTGCTAGTAAGGTGATTTTTATGTTTAATTGACTAAGAATATTTTTTAAGTAGATAATTGTGCTTTCACCTTGTATGTCCGGATTTAGGGCTAATATAACCTCTTCAATGTTTTTATTTCTAATGCGCTCAATAAGTTCTTGTATTTTTAGTTTGTTAGGTGTGATACCTTCTGGTGGATCAATCTTCCCACCCAAGACGTGATATAATCCCTTAAATTCGCCAGTAGCTTCAAGAACATTAAGATCGTGGAATTTTTCTACCACACAAAGAAGGTTGGAGTTTCTATTTTGATCTGAACAAATTTCACATAAGCCATCGCTTTGAGAGAAGTTATAACACTCTGGGCAAGTGAAATTATGCTCTTTTAATTTGTATAAGTTTTTTGCAAATTTTTCTATTTCATCTTGAGGTCTTTTCAATAAATAAAAAACAAACCGTTCGGCAGTTTTTCGTCCAATGCCAGGCAGTTTAGCAAACGATTCAATTAAATTGTTAATCGTTTCAGGATAACGCATATATTTCAATAAGGAAAATCACCCTTGTTTTTTTCTTTTTAAAACAATCCTCCTAATTCACTTTGCATACTCATAGCTGATTGTCTTTGAGCATTTTGGATAGCATTGTTTAGGGCTTGTTTCATTAAAGATTCAAGTTTGACTTTGTCATCCAAAAGATTTTCATTGATAATTTCTAAATTTACGATTTCAGTTTTTCCGTTAACAGTAAGTTTTATGCCATTTTCTTCATGATCGAAAAGCATAGCTGACATTTTCTTTTGCATTTCTTTTGCTTGAGCAAGCATTTTTAATTTATCAAACATATGTATATACGAATTACGAACATTACGAAAATCCGAACTTATGAAAAATATTTTTCGTAGGTTCGATTACGTTCGTAGTCCGTAAGTATTAATTTTTTTCCGTAAACCGAGTATCAAGATTGCGGAAACTAGCTTTGGCACCATCAAAAAATAATTTAATTACCCCAGTAGGTCCATTTCTATGTTTTGCAATATGTAGTTCTGCTAAATGTTTTTCTTGGGCAGTTAATTCTTCTTCACGGTAATTTCTATCAGCTGCTTTTCGATAGATAAACATAACGATATCAGCGTCTTGTTCAATTGAGCCTGATTCACGAAGGTTAGCTAACTTTGGAATAGCTGGTTTATTCATTTCGACTGCACGAGAAAGCTGAGAAAGTCCAATTACCGGTAAATCAAGTTCTCTGGCTAAACCTTTCAATGCTCTGGTAATTTCAGCAACAGCCTGGACTCGATTTTCAGCCCCAGCTCTAGCATCCATCAATTGTAAATAGTCGATTACAACTAAACCAAGATTATGCTCTGATTTTAATCTACGACATTTGGTTCTAATTTCCATTACATTCAAGGATGCTGTATCATCAATAAAAATTGGAGCTTCAGATAATAGTCCCATGGCGTGCCCAAGTCTTGGAAAATCATCATCATTTTCTCGATCAGATAATTTTCCTGTTCTTAATTTCCAGAGATCAACATTTGATTCAGCGCAAAGCAAACGATCTACTAGTTGTTCTTTGGACATTTCCAAACTGAAAATTCCAACTGGAACTTTACCTCGAACCGCAACATTTCGGACAATATCCAAAACAAAAGAAGTTTTACCAACTGATGGTCTTGCCGCTAAAATAATTAAATCAGATTTTTGTAGTCCAGCTGTGATTGTGTCTAAGTCTTTAAATCCAGTTGCAATACCACGCAATTGTCCGGAATTTTTATGTAATTCATCAATTCGATCAAAGGTAGTTCCTAAAATATTACTGATTGGAGTAAAACTTTGTTTAATGTATTTTTGGGAAATAGAAAATAATTTTTGTTCTGATTCATCAAGTAACTTATCAATTTCTTCATCTTCGTTAGTGGCTAGATCAGCAATTTCTGTGGCTACATTTTGTAATTTTCTTAATGTTGATTTCTTCTTGATAATATTGGCGTATTGCACAGCGTGAGAAGAAGTTGGGACGCTGTGTGATAAATTTGCTAAATAGGTTTTTCCGCCAATTCTTTCTAAGTGATTTTTCTCTTCCAAAACATTAGCTACAGTTAAAATATCTATTGGTTCTTGTTTTGAATAAAGATTAACCATCGCTTCAAAAATAATTCTATGAGCATCTTTGTAAAAAGCTTCAGCATCCAAAATATCAGCAATTCGATCAAATGTTCTTTTGTCTAATAAAAGAGCACCGAGCAAAGATTGTTCAGCTTCTATGTTTTGTGGTGGGATTCGGTTCATGCTGTCTTTAGACATAAAATTAAGTTCTTTATTGCAAAGAGAAGTTATTAAATATGAACCTAACTAAGATTATTATTTTGTTTCTTATTACATTTTACTTTATATATGTAATATCAACAAGTGTATATTGTATGGATAACTTTTTGTGTAAATTTGTTCTTTTTATTAATGCCTGTTTTAGGCAAGGACATATGGCGGTTTTATTAATTAGTAATCATAAAGCATTTC
>CAYSUN010000002.1:0-24750 GCA_964434235.1 uncultured Gammaproteobacteria bacterium
ACTAAATTTAGTATAAATCATTAATATTTTACTGTCCAAAGATGTTAAAGAGCCTTTGAGCTATTGACAAAATGTAATAAATTTATCATACTGAACTGTCCAATGGTTCTTTAATAATGGGGGTGAACAATGTTTCTTGAGCGAGAGAAAAAGTACCTTTTGCGAGCTGTCCCAGTTAATATTTTAATTGCTGGACAAAAGATCATTCAACACTATTTAACAATTTTGGAAAATGGAAAAGTCATTCGTTTGCGGTGGCAAGATGGGCAGTGTTTTCAAACAGTTAAGGATGCTCGACAAAAGCATGAGCAAGACATTGGTGTAGTTTCTCGGATCGAATATGAGTATTCTATTGAACAAGACTTTTTTGATTTATTGATTGAAGGTAGTACTTGCTTTATTGAAAAAGATCGTTATTGGCAAGGTTTCAAGGGTTGGTCTGCTGAAATTGATATTTTTACTGGTAAATTGGCTGGACTTTTCATGGTTGAAATTATGATTGATTCTGATCTTGGTCCAGATCATTTTCCTGAATCCGAAGAGCTACCTCTCTGGATGCATCTAGCTGGTGCAGTTGATGTTAGCGATGATTATCGCTTTAGCAACTACAACCTTGCTAAGATGTCCAGTGCAGAGTTGGCTAAACTCTTAAATGAATATAATTAGGAGGTTTTATGAGTAATTTTCCATTTGCAGGAAGAACAAGAGAAAAAGAGCGAGTTTGGTCATTGGTTGCATCTGAAATGAGAGATATTCTTGAGGCTTTAGATATTGAATCAGATGTAGTTATTTCTGGCTTTAAGAATTTTTTAGATCGTAATTATGATGATAATGTTCCTTATCATGGGCCAGTTCATGTGCTTTATGGGTTGTGCTACCTTTTTGATGAAAGCTTGAATTATATGTATCAGAATCTTGTTTATGATTGTTTAATTTGGCTTGGTCATGATGCGGGGCATAATGGTAATTCCGTTGAATCTCCCGAAGAAAAAAGGTGTGCAGATTACTGAGCAAGAAATTCCTTTAGTTTTTCCTAGCTTTTGTAGGATTACGGAGGATAATGCGGTTCGTATTTTAGCGACCAAGTTTCCCTATAACATTTCTGATGGACCATTTTGTCATTTAGAAAAAAAATTGCGACTTTTGGATACTTTGCGTCCAGCTTCTGGTGCTACCAGCGCAAAGTTGCTTGGAGTTGAAGATGCTGATCCTTTTCTGGTTTATATGTATGAAAGTGGCGGTCTTTGGCTTGAACTTGGTATAAGCCTGGAAGATTGGCTTATTAGGGGTCAACTTGGTTTCTTTTTCCCTCATATTCGTGAATGTCTTGAATCCAATATTTTCTTTGTTGATGAAGATTGGCAAGAGAGCATTACGGAGATGACATTTGGTGTTTGGAAAAATCATGTACGCTTGATGCAAATCGTTAGTGAATTAAAAACTTTTCCCGCATTGATTGCTTTAATTGAGTGGTCTGTAGAAAATGATTGTACTTTGCCGGAATATCTAGATAAGGCCAAAGAGCTTGGTTTGTAATTAAACACAGCGCGTTGAAATTTCAACGCGTTTTTTTATTCTTTATTCTTAATTCATAATTCACATTTCGTGATTCTTAATAGTAGTATCCACCTTGACAGGTTGTTATTTATCTGATAATATTTTCAGTTCAAAGCGTTAATAAGCTTTGATGGTTACTTTCACTACCCAGCCATAGGGAGGCAAAAATGGGTAAAACTTCAAAGAAAACGGATACTAAACAGAAGGTTGATTTGGCCAAAATTCTTGCTGATAGATTGGCTGTTGTGAAGAAGCGTCAAGAAGAGATGGTGGCTCAAATTCTCAGAGTAAATGAAGATATTGAAGCATTCCAGATTTCAGCGAAGGTGGATCTTGGGCAGTATGAGAGAGAGCTACTTGATAATTCTGATTTTAGTATTGACGAGAGGCGAAAGTTGTTCCGAGAGAAGAGTAATGAATTAGGTAGAGAATTGGATGAAAAAGTTGAAGCGCTGAAGCTGGAAGACTTGAAGGAAGAAGGTTATATGCTGGAACAGGAGCAGAAACTATTGGAAAAGTATTCTCCACTTATTGCTGGTGCAGATAAGGCTTTGGCTGATTATTTACCAATTCTTCAGGAAGTTGCTGAAGGGCTGAGTGATCGGGCTGGAGATGTTCTGGGCGTGGCGGTTGCTGATGTTCTTGCACAGACATTAATTAATGTCTGGAAAAGAATTGACGAAGTAGCTGAGAAATCAGACGCTGACGGGGTTTGGGCACGCGGTGTTAAGCGGAAGTTTGATGCTTTAGTGAAGGCAGGTTTTGATAAAGATCAGGCCATGGCGTTTGTTCTTTCCACTACAACCAATCCTTTGCAGTCGATTATGAAAAGCGTGGTTAAGGGAGCCAAAGATGTTGTGGAAAAGGGTAATCAGAATAGAAAGACTCGTTACTAGTAAATAAGCACTGGGTGAGATTCATTGAATCTCGCCTTTTTTAATTTGTTGACGTTATAGTTTGTTTCTGGTAATATAACTTGAAAACTATAATTAAGGTGTTCATTGACATTTAATTTAACAAGAAAAAAAGGAGTGATTTTAATGAAAACGATTAATCAAATAAAAGCCTTAAAGGTACAGTTGATTTTGGGTATTGTGACGATTCTGATTTTATTTTTTATTTTGTTGTTTCATCTCCCTTGGTGGCTATTTGTTACCATAGTTGTGACTGAAATTTGTTCTTTTTCTGTTTTCTTGCCAGATATTTTTGGTAAAAAGGATATTTGGGATACAGAGTATTCTATTTCTAATGCTTGTGTTTTGTATGTAGCGATGGGATTTTTTATTGTTTTTTTAGTGTCTTGCTTACATGTTGTTTTTGTGTTTTCTTTGATTACTTCTTTTTGTTTAGTAATTATTTTAGTGTTGTTGTCCGTATTGCCATCTTTGTTTTCTGCGCGTAGTGAATATATTGCAAATAAAATGACGTGGCAGGATATTAGAGGAATGTTTGGTGATATTTTTGGTATTAAAATTATTCCCAAATTTAGAATACAACAGGTAAAACAAAATAATGATATAGCTAAGGCAAAGAACACGGACTTAAAAGGATGGAAATCAAATTATCCAAAAATTCTACGATTCTTTTTTGGAATGGGTGCTATTCTTTTTATTTTGGCTGTAGTAATTAAGTATGCTTCTATTATGACTGGGATTCTGATTTATGCTTGGGTTTTTGAAAAAATCAGTGGCGTAGTATTAAATCCCTATTTGGCAAAAACTATGGCCGTTTGTGTTGCTCTTATCGTGTGGTATTTGTTTGTGCATTTTTTGTTCAGTTCAAATAAAAGTCGTCGTGAAATTGGTTTGGTTGTATGTGCTTTACTTTTGGCTGTTCATTCTTTGGGTTTGTATTTTTATACAGAAGAAAAGGTGGTTGATCCAGTTAGCGGACAAGTGATTAAATATTGTCTAAATGATAAGATTTCAGGAGAGTTGCATACTTTTGATGGGCCATATTTTGATGAGTTTGGTGTTCAGGCTCATGTTTGCAATTTAGCTGAAATAACTCGTTTTGTGACATTAAAGCGAAAGCTTGGTGGATATGAAAATTCTGAGCAGGAAGTAAAAAATTCATTAAAAAGAAAGGAAGTAATTATCCAAGGACTTAAGATTTTTTTCATTTCTATGGTAGTTTCTTTTTGTTTGATATTGCTTTGTTTTTTATCAATGCTTTCTTGGAAATGGAAGTTAATTAAATTAAATCGTTTATCGTTTGGTCGAGCCTTGACTTCTTTTTTCATTGTGACTGTATGTTCATTTATTGTATTTTTGTTATTGGATTATTTTTTCCCCAATGGCTTAAATATCATTGTTTCAATTTTGTTTTTTGTGATTATTGTTGGATATTGGTGGAAACGCTGGCTTAATAAATATGATTTAACTTGGTTAGATTAAAGGTTATTAAATGGAGGATCCAATGGCAAATGCAAAAAGAATTTTTTTGGGTGTATTTATTTTAGTAGTGAGTAGTCTTTTCTTGGTTGCGATGATTAGATATGCGTCGATATTGGGTTTTCTGATGATTTATCCATATGTTTTGAGTGCTGCGTTTGATATTACTATTAATCCTTATTTGGCTAAAGCATTAGCGATTATTTTGGGTTTGATTGTTTGGTTTATTGTTTTCAAGTTGTTCATGCGTTGGAATGCGAAAAAGCGTGATTTGGGTTTTGTTTTATTGGCCGTGGTAGTGGCTTTACATGCGTTAGCAATGTTTTTTATAACTTCAGATAGATTGGTTGATCCGCGAAGTGGAGAACGTAAGTGGTGTGTTGTTGATAAAATTTCTCACGAAGTGGTAATAACAGACATTGAAGCTTTTGATGAATTTGGGCAGAAAGCGCATCGTTGTACGGATCTTGAGTTGGAACAGGTGATAAAAAGAAGGCGTGGAATTAAGTGATTTATATTTTTCCAAAATAAAATAAATTGGTTTGCAAATAGAACGATGAAGTTTATTTGGCCTGCTAAACAAAAGCAGGCTTTTTTATTGACTAAAATTAAATTTATTGTTATTATTAAGTAACAATTACAAAGACGTTCGACTTTAGCTATCACTAAAGGATGTCTGAGGAAAAAATCCTTGTGTCGTGCTTCGGTAAACCTACCTGCCGGTAGGCAGGCTCAGCATGACATGAGAAAAGTAGACCCTCACGGGTAAGCCCGTAATCGCTGTCAATTGAGTGAAACTTCAAGATGGTACCTTCTGCAAATGCGGAATCTTGAGCAGTTTCGCTTTTTTTATTTGTTAACTTTATAAATTTTTACCCCGAACTATAACGCTATAAGACGTTAAGTTCAGGGCAAGCCTTTTAGCTTTCAACTTTATGACTAAACCTTTTACTCAAATTGAAAATGAAATTTTAGATCAATGGGATAAGGAAGAAACATTTAAAAAATCCATTAATAACCGATCAGCAAAAGATTTGTACGTGTTTTATGATGGACCTCCATTTGCCACAGGTACACCGCATTACGGGCATTTAGTTGGTAGCATTATGAAGGATGTTGTGCCACGTTTTTGGACTATGAATGGTAAACGAGTTGAACGAAAATGGGGTTGGGATTGTCATGGCTTGCCAATTGAAAATATTGTTGAAAAAGAATTAAAATTAAACAGTCGACAGGAAATTGAGGAATTCGGCGTAGAAAAATTTAATAATAAGTGTTGCACCAAAATTGGACTTTATGCTGATGATTGGAAAGTTATAATTCGTCGGTTGGCACGTTGGGTTGATATGGAAAATGATTATAAAACAATGGATTTTCCTTTTATGGAATCAGCTTGGTGGGTATTTAAATCACTTTGGGATAAGGATTTGATTTACGAGGGTCACAAAGCTATGCATATTTGTCCTCGCTGTGAAACCACTTTAAGTAATCAAGAGGTTTCTCAAGGGTACAAAGATATTAAAGATTTATCCGTGACTGCGAAGTTCGCCCTTCGGCAGGCTCAGGGTGACAATGATAAGGTGTCGACTTATATATTAGCTTGGACAACAACGCCATGGACATTGATTGGTAATGTTGCTTTGGCAGTTGGTGCTGAACTTGATTATGTAAAAGTTAAAGTTGGTGAAGAAAAATATATTTTAAATAAAGAGCTAGTAGAAGTAGTTTTGAAAGATAAGTCTTTTATTGTTGAAGAAGAATTCAAAGGTTCAACTCTTATCGGGAAAAAATATAAACCACTTTTTGATTATTATTTAGATCAAGATGTGCCAAACAAAGAAAATCTTTATACAATTATTGATGCAGATTTTGTTTCAACAGAAGATGGAACTGGAGTAGTTCATTTAGCGCCAGCTTTTGGAGAAGATGATATGCGCGTTGGTCAAGAAAAAAATTTATCTTTTATTCAACATGTTGGTATGGATGGGAAAATAAAAGAAGGTAATGGAGAATTTAGTGGTTTAAGTGTTAAACCTGAAGGTGATGTGCAAAAAACTGATGTGGAAATTGTAAAATATTTGGCTAATAAAGGTTTACTATTTGCCAAAGAAAAATATGAGCACAGCTACCCGCATTGTTGGCGTTGTGATACACCGTTGATTAATTACGCTACTTCTTCTTGGTTTATTAAAGTGACTGCAATAAAAGAAAAATTGTTAAAAAATGCTAAGGATATAAATTGGACTCCAGCTTATTTGAAAGAAGGTCGTTTCGGACAATGGTTGGAAAATGCTCGTGATTGGGCAATTTCTCGATCTCGATATTGGGGTAATACTATGCCAGTTTGGCGATGTGATAGTTGTGATGAAGTAAAAGTTTTTGGTTCAAGCGCTGAGTTGGTTGAAGCCAGTGGTCAGGAAGTTACAGATTTACATAAACATATAGTTGATAAAATTACTTTGAAATGTAAATGTGGTGGTGAAATGAAACGTATTCCTGAAGTTTTGGATTGTTGGTTTGAATCAGGGTCTATGCCCTATGGACAAATGCATTATCCTTTTGAAAATAAAGAAAAGTTTGAGGCGAATTTTCCAGCAGAATTTATTGCTGAAGGAGTTGATCAGACAACTGCTTGGTTTTACGTTTTGCACGTTTTAAGTACAGCGCTTTTTGATAAACCAGCTTATAAAAATGTTATTGCTAATGGAATTGTCTTGGCTGAAGATGGACAAAAAATGTCTAAACGAAAACAAAATTATCCAGATCCAAGTGAAATATTTGAAAAGTATGGTGCTGATGCTCTTCGCTATTATATGTTAACTTCGCCAGTTATGAGAGCAGAAGACTTTTGTTTTTCTGAAAAAGGTGTTGACGATGTTTATAAAAAAGTAATTATTATCATGCAAAATGTTTTATCTTTTTACCAAATGTTTGCTGATGGAAGTGTTCAGTCTAATGAAAAATCAAAAAATATTTTGGATCAATGGGTAATATCTAAACTTAATGAAACTCACGCTGAAGTTGATAAATATATGAGAGTTTATGATCTACCTAGAGCAACAAAGCCGATTGGTGAGTTTATAACAGAATTATCAACTTGGTATGTTCGAAGAAGTCGGGATCGTTTTAAGAGTGAAGAAAAAAGCGAAGCTTTGACAACCTTGAAATATGTTTTAGAAAAGTTAAGTTTAATAATGGCACCATTTATGCCTTTGCTTGCAGAATATGTTTGGCAAGAACTTGGTAATAAAGAATCTGTTCATTTGCAAGATTGGCCTATAATTGAAAAGTTTGATGAGACAGTTTTAAAAGATATGATTTTGGTTAGACAAGTTGTTGAGCTTGGATTATCTGCTCGTGATGAAAAAGTGATTAAAGTTAGACAACCTTTGCAAAGCGTAAAGTATCAAATTAAAAAGTTTTCTGATCAATTGGAACAAATAATAGCTGATGAGTTGAATGTGAAAGAAGTTCAGTCTGTTGAAAATTTAGAAGAGCAAGCTGATCAGGTAATAAAACAAATTAGTAATATTAAAGTTGGTTTAAGTGTTTCTCTGACAGATGAATTAAAACAAGAAGGACTTGTTCGTGAATTAACAAGACAAATAAATAGTCTTCGTCGAAAACAAGGATTAACAATTACTGATACGGTCAAGTTAGTTTATTCTACTGAGGGAATTGAATTAAAGAAAATGTTTGCGAATTCAGACTTGGTTGAGCAGTTAAAAAAGAATACACTTTTATCAGCAGTTGAAGTTGGGGTAGGGGAAAATGAAGTAAAAATAAATGATGAGGCTGTAAGTATAAGTTTGCAATAGTAAAATTTATTTTTTAGTAAAAGAAAAGAGCGTAGATGTTGAATCTGCGCTCTTGTTTTATCAAATATTTGCCAAATCGATGATTGGCGGAACTTTATCAACAAAAAATTTGATGACGATTTTTGTGTGTTCCAGTTGACTCATTGAGGCTACATTTTGGGCTTCTTGAAAAATTCTATTTTTTCCATCAATAAAGATTTCCAGGTGGTTGTATCTCAGCGATGTTTTATTCTCGAACTTTTTTGAAGAAGTTCCACTGTCAATAATTTGAACTAAAGCTTTCTGGAGTTGACTCCAAAATTCATTGGATCCCGGATTGATACTTTTGGTATCAATGATTTTTCCAGCCAATTTTTGTTCTTTGCTCATTGGTGCCATGCTGGTCCAAGAATACTGAATTCTGAAGATTCGATTTTTTTGGAAAAATTCAGGAGCTAGTTGGAATTGTTCAATTAGCTGTACAACAGTTTCGCTTAATTGTTGAATCGTTTGTTTCCGGTCTTTTTTAATGGACATTATACACCTCCATGTGTTTATGGAAATAGTAGCTTACAAAAAACTGAAGTATTTGTCAATAGTGGCTTTCTTTGTTTGAGACTGTGTTGATTGCTATGGACATATTGAATAGTTATGTATTGTTTAATTTTAGACAAAATATGATTATATAATTATATTTTGTGGAAGGGTATTGACAAAATATTTTTAGTATGCTATACTGCAATGTTGAGATCGAGAAGGGACAGTTATTTGACAACCAAACATTAATAACATTGTAAAAATTACATATCTAGAAACCAAGTGGCGTAGTCTACGGGTTTCCGGAACTTACATAAAGTTTTCAATTCTATATCTGACAAAAACACCTTAATAACAAAATTTTAATTGGGTGATCATAAGTCAGATTAATAAAAGATTACTTTCATTTCCTAAGGATTTTTATTGCACTTAGGAAATGGGTCGTGATTTTTTAAGTTGGTGGGTGTAAGCAGACACCCCCGGGTTGCAAATTCTTTTTTCCCACATTCTATTAATTATTAAAGGAGGTTTTTTGGAGAAAAAGTTTTTGCGTAGAACACAATACGAAGGGGATATCCCTAGTCATTGCGACATCTGCGATGATTTTTTGCAAAAATCCAGGGAAAAGGGCAACGTTTTCCTGAAAGCGAAAGCTTTGAACTGGTTGATAGGCCTGTCAACTGGAAAAGGGAAAGTCTTTTGACAACCCTTGTTATCTGTAGAAAGATTACAGATAACTGTTGCGTTCGTTTTTTCGGTTCTCTCATCCTAAGTGTGGGCGAATACCTCGCCTTCAACAAGCATAGGGCTTGAAAAGGAATTGCATTAATTTGTAATTCTAAATGTGAGAGGTGATGAGCTCACAAGGAGAATATCATGTTCACAAAACATGATATTTGCAGGAAGGGTTAGTTGCAACTACCTTTTCTGAGTTGGTATGACCAGGGTGTCATATTAACTAAAAACAGTAAGCAGTATTGCTACTGTTAAAGGGTTAATTCTTTTGAATAACCTAAAAGTTGCTAGGACCCTTGGTAATGTCATATTGCTTAGGGTCCTCCTTGCGCGAAATATCAAACATTGATATTTCGCGCGTCTACCACAGAAATTAAAAATAGTTTAATTGTTGTGATGGGCTGTGGAGTGCCTGATAGTTCCGCAAGGAACGATATGTCAACCCAATCCCGGGGTAGGCAGGGTATCAAGGTTCGCCTTGTTATCTAAATCTCCACCATGTTTTCTAGCAAATATATCTTCGGATATATTTGTGTACAAGGCCCTTTCGGTAAGGGGTACCACCTTGGGAAAACATGGTCCTAGCTCTTGGCGGAGCAAAGGAAGTTAGTGGCTTGCCTTGCGCCAACAAGGTTTTGTCGGGAAAGTTGGTGGTTGTTTGTCGTGGGCCGCAAGCCTGTGGGAAATGACCCGCTCTACTACCAGCAGAGGGAATTTAACTTGATTATTAAAAAATCTTGTTAAAGGGAAAGGTAGAGCAAATCAGTCAGCGTGGGACCATACCGCAATGCGTGTAAGGCCCACGGGGGTCTTATATGCTGAAAAGCGGGAGCGAGGATAACCCCCTCGCATGGATCAAGTCCTTTGGCCGGGATAAGATTCAAGAAACTGACTGAGGCTAAAGGGGGCGCACACTCCCTAAACAAAAAACTTAGATGGAGGCGTAAGCCAAGAGTCTGAGATGTGTGGTCAAAGCGACAGCCGTAAGCAACGGTGGTGGTAGCTCCTTGATCGGAGTAAATGTCGCACTTGATGATTGTCCACCTACAATCATCTCCCCAATTCCGAACAAACTCCTTGAGTTTGTTCGGTTTCCTGAGAAATTAATTTCAAATTAATAATTCAGGAAACTTATATTTGGGAGGAATTCATGACTGAGCAGAAATGTAGAAGTCTAAGAGAAGAAGCTACACAATTCCTGCGTGACAAAGGTTACAACTGGTCAGGTCAACCGCAAGGGACAGGCGATTCTCAGCAACGTTTGTTTGATCGAAGGCTTTGTTTTACGCCTTCTAACGGACAAGCTAAGTGGAGAAGAAAGGCCAAGTAATTGTTTTTCCAAGGAGGTCAACAATGCATGGTCAGCGAAATAGAGTTTTTGCCAAGCAAAGACTCTTCACTTAAGTAGTGAATTTTGTGAGTTGACTTTTTAAGTGAATTTTTTTAATAAATCTTTTTGGAGGCAAACATGAGCCAAAAGAACGTAAGTTTTTGGTCCGGTGTGGATATTGATGGTCAGTCGCTGGAGACCCAGGGGTTCAAAATCGGAGAAGGGTGGCGGACTGAGCACGAGATGGTTACGACAGAAGGTTCGTTTTTCGGCATAGTGTTTTTTCGCAAAGATGGTTTTGGTGATCGTGAGCTGGTAACAGACCAGACGATCATTGATCAGATCAAAGCAATGCATGCTGAAGATCAAACCATTGACGCGAAGCGTGATGCTATTGCCAAGGACCTGGCTGAGAAGTTACACGGTGGCGACGAAAGAGCTGAGTATATGATCCGATTACACCTGGAGTTCGAAGACAGTCTTGAGCCGTCTCCTACGGAGCGGAAAGGGATATTGTTTTTTCCTGTGGGTCGGAATGCCACTCATGAGTTCTACTTTGGAATGAAAGATGGCAAATCCTTCCGTTGTTCAGTAGGTCCCTGCTGGGACGATAATGGCGAAGAAGGACTTGATATTTTAGTTTCCGAAGTCAAGGACTGGAGTGGATACTGCGGCCACTTTTAGCCACTAAATGCACGAACCTATATCGGTTCGTGCATTTTTATTTAGAATTTGTAAATCAGCAAAAATGTGTTAGTATAAGTAAGGAAATTAACTCAATCTTAATTATTAAATAGAGAATTAAACATATGAATACTTATGATATTATTATTGTTGGTGCAGGACCGGCAGGTTTGTTTGCAGCTTATGAATTAGTCAATAAAAAGCCTGAATTAAAAGTTTGTTTAATTGAATTGGGTAATTTAATTCGCAATAGGCAAAGAACAGAAGTTATGAGCGGGGTTGGTGGAGCTGGGACTTTTTCTGATGGGAAGCTTCACTATACGCCAGTTTTAAGTCATGAAAAAATGTTACATTTATTTAATCAAGAAGAATATCAAATATACTTGGATAGAGTAGATGAACTTTTTACACGTTTTGGTGTAACAGCTGAATATTATCCGAAAGATATGGAGCAAGCTATCAAATTAGCAGATGAAGCCAAGAAAAAAAGTATTAAATTATTTATTCGTAAAGCTCGGCATGTTGGGAGCGATAAATTACCGCAAGTGATTGGTAATTTTGAAGATCATTTATTATCTCGTGGCGTTATTATTAAGGATAAAGTTGAAATTGATGATATAATATTAGAAGATAATTATTTGGCTAACCAAATAAATCAAAATGCGACAACACGAAAGATAAAAGGAGTTAGAGCCAAAGATGGACAAGAATTTTTTGCCGAGAAAATTATTTTAGCACCAGGTCGTTTAAACGCGCGTTGGTTACAAAAATTAGCAGAGAATTATAATTTGCTATTCAGTTATGACAAAGTTGAAGTTGGTGTGCGAGTAGAATTTCCAGAAGCAGTTTTGAAAAAACATGCAGAACTTATGTATGAAACAGTTTTCATGATGAGAACTCCAACTTTTGATGATGTTGTTCGAACTTTTTGTCCGTGTCCAAATGGTATGGTTTCCATTGAAGAATATGATGATTTTGTTTGTGTAAATGGGCATTCAAATTCTGATCATAATTCACAAAATTCTAATTTTGCTTTTGTTTCAGAAGTTAAACTAACTGAGCCAGTTGAAAATACAATTGCTTACGCCAAGTCAATTGCCAAGTTAGCCACAACAATTGGAGGTGGTAAACCTCTTGTCCAGAGAATGGCAGACCTTAGAAAAGGGCGAAGGAGTACTTGGGAAAGAATTAACAAAAGTTTTGTTTTACCAAGTCTTCGGGATGTTGTACCGGGTGATATTTCAATGGCCTTGCCACACAGAATTGTGACAAATATAATTGAAGGTTTGGATATGCTGGAAGAAGTTTTACCTGGAATAGCTTCTAATCATACACTTTTGTATGCTCCTGAAATAAAACTTCGATCATCAAAAATAAAAACTGATAAATATTTGCAAACTGAAATTAAAGGTTTGTATGTGGCTGGTGATGGGGCAGGGCTTTCTGGAAATATTACTGGTGCGGCGGCCACTGGGCTAATAGTTGCTCAAGGAATCTTAAACAGTTAAAAAGTTAAAAGTTGAAGGTTCATAAAGTTAGCTAATAAACTTTTTACTTTATAAATTTTATAAATTTTTAACTATAGAGAGTGTGGATTTTGGCATAGAACAAGGTTTTGTAAAAAACAAAAGAAATTACAAAAAATCAACTAAAGTAATTTTTTTTATTTTGTTACTTTTTTGTTTGTTTGCTGTTTTGATAATTTTACGTGTTCAATACAAATACAATGATAAAATAAAAAGACCAGAAGATTTAAGCCCGCCAAATATAGGTTTAGTTTTTGGTGCAGGCTTAAAAGCTCGAGGTGTGCCTGGTGTGGTTCTTCAAGATCGAGTTTTAACAGCAATTAAACTTTTTCAAGATGGTCGAGTAGGAATGTTTGTAATGAGCGGAGATAATAGTACAGCTGGGCATAATGAAGTTCAGGCTATGGAAAATTTTGCAATTGATAATGGTTTGTCTAGGGAGGTTCTTTTATTTGATCATGCTGGATTAAGTACTTTAGATAGTTGCCAAAATATCAAAGATGATTTTGGTTTAAGCGAAGTGGTTTTAATTACTCAAAAATATCATTTACACAGAGCTTTGTATATTTGTAATGAAATTGGATTAAACGCAGTTGGCATTTCCGCTCAAGATACGGGATATGGTAGTCAGTGGAAATTTAGTGTTCGTGAATGGGGTGCCAGTTTACAAGCTTGGTTTAAATTATTATTTAATTAAAGTATTTAGATATTGACAATGAGTAACAATTTGTTTAGTGTATACTTTATATGTTCTTTCAACTAGGGAGGTGAAAATGTCTGAATCAATTGCGATTTTGTCGAGTGAAGCGTGGATTTCTTCGCCTGAAAAATTAATCCAAAGACAAGTTTTTGACCAGTATTTAGAAAGGCACAGGGCTTATGTGCGACGGTTTGAATTTGATAAAGCGGTGATAGTTACTTTTACAGAAGATTACGGGCAAGAAAGAGAGATTGCTAGAGAAATTATTGATCAAGCGCCAGCCATTGCTGGAGATTGGGTTGTGTTGCATATCGGGAAAAAGGGAAATGAAGTAAAAGCGTTTGCTGAATTATTGCCAGTTAATTTGGATTGTTTTCATGTTTGAACTTAGCTAGTGTAAAATTGCAAAATCTTTGCTAAAAAAAATAACCACTAATGAATCTATTAGTGGTTTTTAATTTTAGAAATTAATTGTTCATGAAAAAGATATTGCTTTTAATTTAGCAGAAAGTACAACATTTGTGTGCCCATTTAGCATAATGTTTCTGTAATAATTTTTTTAAAATTACGTCATAAATAGTGAATACATTAAAATATGAATTTAAATTGGCATAATTATTCAATGAACAAGGCTACTTACTGTAAAGTTGCAGGCATTTTTGTTGCTTTCGATTTACAGCTAAACAGTATGACTCAGCTTGGAATAATTAGTCAATTTATTAAACAAAAAAATAATTAACTAATTTAATATATAAACCAAAGCCCAGTCGTACTGACTGGGTATTTTTAATTATGGGGGAATGTAATGGCTGATAAAATTTTTCGTAATTATCTAATTTTCCTTGTTCTTTTCAATCTACCATTTTCACTGATGCACGCAATTTACGTTTTGTTTTTGATTAACTCTGGTATGAGTATGGCTGAGGTCGGAATAATTAATTTTATGTTTATGGTTGGAATTTTTTTTCTTGAAATTCCAACAGGAGTAGTGGCTGATTTGTTTGGGCGTAAAATTTCTGTTATTTGGGGAGTTGTCTTTGCTGGAATTGGTTGTTTTGTTTACTATTTCAGTTATTCTTTTTGGTTGTTTGTTACTGCTGAATTGGTTATTGCTTTGGGGCACTGTTTTATTTCTGGTGCTTTGGATGCTTGGGTCAAAGATTCTTTGGATTTTAATGGCTATAAAAAAAGTTCGGAACAGTTTTTAGTGCTGGAGAAATAGTAACAAAAATTTCAACTTTGACTGGTGGTTTAGTCGGGGTCTTATTGGCTAAATATAATTTTCGATTGCCTTGGTTAATTGCTGGCATTGGGACAATTGTTTGTGCTGTGTTTTCATTTAAACTTTTGAAAGAAGAATATTTCCAAAGAAACAAGTTTAGTTGGCAAGAAAGTTGTCGAGGTGTAAAGAAAATTTTTGTTACAAGCATCAAGGTGGGGTATCGCAACAAAAGTATTTGGACTTTGATAGTTTTAGCTACTTTGTTGACTGTTGCTTTTCAACCATTAAATATGAACTGGCAACCATACTTCAAAGATAATTTAGGCTTAGAAGTGGTTGGTCTAGCTTGGGTAGGAATTACTTTATTTCAATTATTTGGTAGTGTTTTGGCTGGTTGGTTAATGAAAAAAACAAGTGAAGCAGTAGTTATTAATTGGGGAATTTTATTGATTTCGATTTTTGTTTTAATCATGGCACTTGTTCCAAACGCTTGGTTGGTATTTTCATTGTTTTGTTTGCACGAAGTTGGTCGAGGTATATTTAATCCAGTCAGTAAAACTTATTTGCATGACCGGATTGATTCTCAAAATAGAGCCACAATCAGTTCTTTTCAATCAATGATAATGAAATTAGGGGCTGGTTTTGGCTGGCTAATGAGCGGAATACTTTCAGATCAAATTTCAGTGCAAAAAACTTGGTTGATTGCTGGTGTAATAATATTTATAGTTTATGTATTTTCATTTAAGTTAAAAAAGATTTAAAAATTAAAGGACCCAATCTGATTCAGATTGAGTCCTTGTTGTTTATTATTGCATGCACTGGGCCGGAATTTCCGGAACAGCCTGTCCCTTCAATGTTCGAGTTGCCACTTGTTTGACGACTTCTGGTGTGAAAACGTCCAGTCGGCTCTTGATGTAAATTGCGAATTTTTCTTGTCCTCCGATAAGAGCAATCTCAGCTGTTGGTTCAATCTTTACCAATTGTTGATAAAGATCTTCAATGCCCAGTAATGGGCCATCTTGAATTTTCGTCAAACTCAGTGTTTGTTCATTTGTATAGGGATTGACGTGAGTCCCAATGGAAACATCCACCCTACTTTGATGGTTGTGTCTCAATTGGAATCTCAATGATTTTGTTGTGAACGCAGTACTCGGAAAATCCAAATACTTGATTCCATTCACTTCAAAAAATCGACAATCGCCAAGCATCCGATTAATTTTACTTCGGATTGTTCTTCGATTGCAGTAACTTCTAAGCATAAAAAGTATAGTATGGATTTGCACTCTTTTTGAGTAGTTCGAATTCGGATAATGATCAATAATCTCCCATGGTCCACTTCTCATAATGATGGGCACAACCTTTCTTTCTCTATTACTATTGAAGTCAGCCAACTCTTCTTTGATTGACTGAATCATCTGGTCAGTTTCTGGATTCTGAGGATAAGTTGACCCTGTCTTGTAAAGTTGATTTACCAAGTCAACTATTTCTTTCATAACATACCGATAGGGGAAAGAAATAGGCACATTTTCTAGGGCTGATTCAGCGGCACTTATGAAACCATTCTTTTGTGCAGTTGCATACATGTTATCAATCTCATCATGTGCTGTATTGTACAGCCATTGATTTGTGTTCATGAGGTTGATAAACGTAGCAACAATTCTGTCAAAACTACCCAGATCAAAGTTCTCTTCAGGGATTTGTCCTGCTCTAATTTTTGCTTCTTGATTATACCAATTCTCGATCAATGTCATCCCGATAAAAAGCTTATCTCTATCTTCGATTTCTCTGATCTCTGATTCCATATTTGCTATTACCGTGGGCAAGGATTTTGGTCCTGGCCGTTCAGTAATCAAGAGAATACGGCTTTCACTATGTGAAGCATTGAACTCTGAAATTCTAGCCCTATAACTTTCCCTTTTGTCTCTGGCCTCATCGTCTTCTCTGCCAACTCGACCAGCACTGTCCACATTATCTGTTAGATCAGCTAGATCGCCCATAATGGGGTCACTTCTGAGTGCTTCGTAAGCTTCCCAAACACCACGGGCCGCACTTGGCCAACGTTCCAAATCTTGATGATGGTCAAGGTAACCATTTTCAGGGTCGTAAATATAGCCAGTATCTAGATGATACGGCATAATTTTTTGAGGTTTTTGAGGTGAAAGGCAACAGCCTGCTTCCACAAACTTATAAACTATATCTGGGGAGTTTAGCGTTTTACCTAGAGCCTTTAGCAGTTTAAAGGTTGATGACATAGAGTCAAAATCAGGACCCTGATGGTTTACAATTGGGATTCTGTTTGCTACTGTTCTCATTATGTCCTCCAAAAAAAATAGATTATAAATGATCAATTTAACTATTAATTATAGCTTAATTTATACAATTTGTCAATAGGGAATAGCTAATCTTTACATATCTTGATTTATTTGCTAAAATTAGAGCATATGAACAATATAGAACTTCTAGCACCAGCTGGGAACTTAGAAAAACTGAAAATTGCTTTGGCCTTTGGGGCTGACGCAGTTTATTGTGGTATTCCAGATTTTTCTCTTAGAGTTCGGATTAACAATTTTGATTTACCAAAATTAAAGCAAGGAATTGAACAAGCTCATGCACTGGGCAAAAAAGTTTACATTACTACGAACATTTTTGCTCATAATAAACATCTAAAAAATTTGGATAAATATTTGACTTCATTAAAGAAGTTAAAACCAGATGCATTTATTGTTTCAGACCCTGGCATTATCATGCGCATTAAAGAAATTTGGCCTGAAGCTGAAATCCATTTATCAACACAAGCGAATTGTACTAATTGGCAGTCAGCAAAATTTTGGTCTGAGCAAGGAGTAAAAAGAATTATTCTTGGTCGCGAAGTTACAATTGCTGAAATTAAAGATATTCACGCCAGAGTGCCAGAAGTTGAATTGGAATATTTTGTTCATGGCGCAATGTGTATGTCTTATTCTGGACGATGTTTATTGTCTAAATTTTTTATGGATAGAAGTGCAAACCTTGGAGATTGCACTCAGCCATGTCGTTGGCAATATAATACATATCTTGAAGAAGTGAAAAGACCTGGAGAATTTTTGGAAATTGAAGAAGATTTATCTGGTTCTTATATAATGAATTCTAAAGATTTATGTTTATTGGAATATCTTGATCAGTTAATTGACGCAGGCGTTTCTTCATTTAAAATAGAAGGTAGAGCTAAAAGTGTTTATTATGTTGGCAATATTGTAAAGGTTTATCGTGAAGTAATTGATAAAATTAAGAAAAAAGAAAAAATTGATTACCAATATTATTTACATGAGTTAAATAAATCTCAAAACAGGGGATTTACTTCTGGTTTTGCAATTAGTCGAGATGAATGTGAACAAAATACTGAGAAAAGTCATGAACCGTGTGCTTGGGAATTCTGTGGGATAGTAGTACAAGATGTAGAAGATGAAAATTTAACGACTGTAAAAGTACATAATCAATTATTGGTTGGAGATCAATTGGAATTTGTTTCACCTGGTGAGGAAATTTTTTCTTTTCAAGTTGAAAAAATACTTGACGAGAAAATGTCAGAAATTACAGAAGCACATGGTGGGCAAGAACAAATAGTGTATTTGCCAATCAATAGAAAATTTTCCAATAATACCTTAATTCGTAGACGGTTAGTTTGTTAAAGTTTTTTAAAAATAAAAAATAATTTTGTATCATAAAATTGAAATCAGTTCATAAATAAGGTATTATTTTAAAGAACATATGCTTAGCTTTATCAAAGGAAAAGTGAAATTTCGAGAAGGTAATTTTCTAGTAGTTGAAAATAATGGTTTGGGTTATAAAATTTTTGTTTCAGCAGAAATTTTTTTAAAGGCAAAACCAGAAGAAACCATTGAACTTTATCTTCATCAGCACGTAAGGGAAGATGCTTTGCAACTTTTTGGTTTTGAAGAGTATGAAGAGTTAAAACTGTTTGAACAATTAATTTCAATTTCAGGTATTGGCCCAAAAACTGCACTTGGTGTTTTTGCAGAAGCCAGTTTAGCAGATATTATTTCAGCTATTGTTAATGGAGATGCTTCAATTCTTAAAAAGGTTTCCGGTATTGGTAATAAAACAGCGGAAAGAATAGTTTTGGAATTAAAAAATAAAATTACTGCTGGCACAGCCGTCAATAAATTAAAGTCAAAAGAAGAATTAAATACTGATGGCGATGCAGTCGAGGCTTTGGTTAGCTTGGGTTATTCTACTGGTCAAGCCAAAGAAGCTTTGAATAAGGTAAGTAAGGATGTTCAAGATGTTCGAGAAAAAGTTCGTCAAGCCTTAAAAAATTTAAAACAATAACATGAATATTCGAGAAGTAAGAATTGAAGAAAAAGAAAAGTGGAATGAATTTGTTTGCTCTAATCAAGGTGGATCTTTTCTCCAATCTTGGGAGTGGGCAGATTTTTTAGTCAAAGTAAAATCTAAAGTTTGGCAGTTTGTAATTGAAGAAAATGCAGTTTGGCTTGCTGTTTGTATTGTTTATAAGCAAGATATGAAACTGGGTCAATCAGCTTTGTATGCACCGCGAGGTCCAGTTTTGAAAGACGAAGTAAAACCTTCAACTGAATTGCTTGATTGTTTTTTTCAGAAAATAGATCAATTGAAAAAGCAAGAAAATGTTTTAACTTTTGAAATGGATCCATTGTCAAACGATCCCGCTTGGTTAGATTTGTTTGAAAAATATGGATTTGAAAAAACTGATTTGGACATGCAACCAAGACACACCTTAATTTTAGATATTAGGAAAAGCGAACAAGAACTGTTGGCTGATATGCATCAAAAAACTCGTTATAATATTCGTTTGGCTGAGAAAAAACAAATTACAGTTGAGGTGGATAATAGCAAGTTCAAAGAATTTTATGATTTAGTTAGAAAAACCGAAATTCGACAAGGTGTTAAATTTTTTTCTCAAGATTATTTTAAAAAATTATTGCAAGTTCCTTTTGTGCAACTGTATTTAGCGAATTATGAAGGAAAAAGCATTGCTGGTAATATTATGATATTTTGGAACAATCAAGTTGTTTATCTTTTTGGAGCGTCTGATTATGAATTTAGAAATTTAATGGCTCCATATTTATTACAATGGCAAGCAATTAAAGATGCAAAAAAACAAAATATTTGGTTTTATGATTTTTGGGGAGCTGCTCCAGTTGAAGCAAAAGGTAAAGAGCAAACTTGGGCTGGTTTTACTAAATTCAAAATGGGCTTTTCGCCAAATGCGGAGATTACTGAGTACCTTGGTACTTATGAAAAAGTTTATAATGCAGTTCAATTAGGTTTGTATCGTTATTTGCGAAAATTTTTCAAAAAGTAGATTTTTTTTTAATTTTTTTTACTTAAATTTTTTCTTAACTTGTATCTTTTAACTTTTACTTTTATATGGCAAAAATTATTTATGGTTTATGCGGACAAGGTTCAGGTCATGGATCTCGTTCAAAAGAAGTGATTAGTCATTTAATTTCTCAGGGTCATGAAGTAAAAATTTTTACTTACAAACAAGGATTTGATTTACTTAAAAATTTTTTCCCAGTTGAAAAAATATTTGGTCTTCTTTTTGATTATAAGGATAATAAAGTTAGATTATTGCCCACCTTGTACAAGAATGCCTTACAGTTGCCAGAAGCTAATAAAAGTTTACGATTAATTTTAAAAAAAATTGATCAGTGGCAACCAGATTTGGTGATTACTGATTTTGAGCCTTTAGTTTGTGTGGCTGCAAATTTAAAAAGATTGCCTTTGATTTCCATTGATAATCAACATTTTTTAACTGAGACAAAAGTTAATTATCCGAAAAATCATGAAAAAGATGTAGCCTTGGCAAAAGCGGTTGTAAAGGCAATGGTTTTTAATACTAAGGCAAATTTAGTTATTTCATTTTTAAAAGCCAAGACTAAAAATAAAAAAACTTTTGTATTCCCACCAATTTTGAGGCAAGAAGTTTTAGAAACAAAACCACAGACAAAAGATCATGTTTTGGTCTATGTAACTTCTGCAAATCCTGAATTAGAAGATACTTTGAAAAAAGTTAAGCAAAAGTTCATTTGTTATGGTTTTGGTAAAAAGGGTCAAGAAGGCAATTTGACATTCAAATTGCCGAATCAAAAACAATTTTTTGATGATTTGGCTACTTGCCGAGCAGTTGTTGGTAATGCTGGTTTTACACTCATCGGCGAAGCGCTTTATCTCGGTAAACCATATTTGGCTTGGCCAGTAAAATCTCAGTTTGAACAAATAATGAATGCTTATTTTATAGAAAAACTTGGTTATGGTTTATACGCAGAAAATTTAGATTTAGCAATTTTTGAGAGATTTTTTAAGGGATTAACAAAGTTTACTAAGAAGTTAAAAAAATATCCAAGAGAAGGTAACACAAAAATACTTAAAAAGTTAGATGGACTAATAAAAAAGTATAGTTAAATAAAAAAAAGACCACTTCGGATTTGTCCGAAGTGGTTTTCGTTTGAAAAAGTTAAACTTCTAGTGCCTTGGCCAGCGTGTCAGTGTCGCAGGGTTTGCCGATGAAATTATGCAAATCAGCGAGATTTTCTAGACCAGTGTCGGTCATGGTTTGGGCGTTAATTTTGTAATATGAAAGTACTACTAGCTTGGTGTTGAGTTTCAGGTTTTTGATGGCAACTGCTAGATTGATGCCAGCGTGAATTTCTGGTTGAGTACTATCTTCTTTTGGTGCCATGCCATTGTTTGAGGAAACATACTCAGGTTCAAGTAAAATAAGATCAAAATTCTTGTCTTTCAAAAGCTCCATTACCGCCGTAGTTTCTGACTCAAAAGTCAATTCATGTCCTTGATCTCTCAGTTTGGCAATTTGATTACGCAGGGCTGATTGACCAATGGGGTTGCTGATCCATAGAATCTTCATGTTCAAGGTACCTCCAACTACAGTTAAAAAAGACCCACCGCTGGGACAACTGAGCAATTTACCAGTTTGTTTTACGGTTGTCAAGTCTGAATGAAAAATTTCTTTAATTAGTAAAATAAAACTTATACTTTTGTTTCGATTAATGATACGTCACAAACGTGCAAGTAGTTTTTTCTGCCTTCGTAAAGTTTAATTACAATCATTCCAGTGCTTTCAATGGTATAGGAATTATTATCAGAATTAATAGGTTCATCTTTCCATTTTTGGTGAATAATAACTTGTTGGTCGACTGGATCTTCAGAGAGTTTTTCCAAAATTTTCATTTTGGCAGTTTCGTCAACTGATAGTTTCCCTGACATATGAACACCTCCATTGGGTTGAAAAGGACTAATCATGTTAGTTTATTGTTTTTTTATGATTTTGTCAATAAGCTGTTTTTGTTCAAATTATAATGTTTTTCTTTCGAAATATTAAATTATTATAAGCTGAAAGCAGGATTTTTAGTCCCAAAAACATTTTGACGTAAATTTCTAAATTTGTTAATATATAGTTAATATAAAAAGAGATTAGTAAGCTCTAAAAAACTTCATTATAAATAAATGATAAATTTTATGGGAAAAGAATCTTTACCAGTGGGACAAATTGATAAAAAAGAATCGCCAGCCCCAGTTCGAGAGCCAATAGATTATGAATTAGCCTTACAAAAAAAGGAATTGACAATTGATAGTCTTTATAATCCAGAAAATGAACAAAGGTTAAGGGAGTAGTTGAGTCAGCCCGTGAAAGAGTATTTTTACAAAGATGGCGTAGACAAAGGACGAGTAGCTGATATTGAGACGGCACAGTTAATGGCAAATTGGGAGGAAAAAATGAGGAAATCCAGCAGAAGACTTTTGGGACTTCTTGATCCATCGAAAGAGAAATTAGTTGGCATAAATAACCGAGTATCAAGGGGTGCCGAAAAGGGAAATAGTGAGGCAAAATTACCTGGTACTGAAAATTTGGAAAGAAAAGAGGCTAAAATGCGCCAACAGGTAATGCGGGAATTAAGGGCTGAAATAATTGCAAAGGAAGTTGGAAAAGTAAGATTTGATTTATATTACAGATCTTTAGATAAAGTTGATTTTACTTTAGCTGGTAGACTTATAACTCTCTCGTTTAAAAGACGAGACGGACAGATGGATGTAGATCTTAAGTGTGAGGGAATTGGTGATGAAGAGGTTCTTTATGAAATAGCAGGGGAGTTAAGGCCTTTTATTGATTTGAAATTGATGCCCCAACATGAGTAAACATTACTGGAAATTAATGGGTTAAAGAGGAAGAAAGAAAAAATAAGAGAAGAAAATAACCGAAAGCAAAAAGAGGCTATGTTTAGTGATTTGCGTGCGAAGATTGAAGGTGATAAAGAGTAATCTCATAATTTGAAATAGAAAACAGCAGAATTATATCTGCTGTTTTTGTTTGGTTATTTGTTTTTGGTTTTTATCCGTTTTATAATATATATATCATGACTAAATCAAAACAATTTTTTTATTCAAGTTTAGCTTTCCTAATCGGAGTAGCTTTGTCTGAACTGTGGCTGATCCAAGGTGTATGGTTTTTGATTTTTAGTTTGGTGGCTTTGGGTAGTATGTATTTTTTTAAAAAACAAAAAATTATAATATTTATTTTATTAGTTTTGGTAATTGGTAATTTCTATGGTGGTCTTTTCCAACAAAAAACAGATTCCAATTACATAGCTTCTCTAAACGAAACAAAGCAAACTTTTGTAGCTACTATTTGTCTTGAGCCGGACGTAAGATTGGATCACCAAAAACTGACCGTTTGTCCGGCGGAGTATAAAGGTAAGGTTTTGCTAAAAACTTCTTTATATCCAGAATATGCTTATGGCGATAAATTGGAAATTAATTGTAAATTACAAACACCTGAACCGATTGAAAATTTTCGTTATGATAAATATTTAGAAAAAAGTGGAATTGCTTCGGTTTGTTATCAACCAAGGTTAATAGTATTAGCCAAAGATCAAGGCAACTTTTTTATTGCAGGAATTTTAAAAATTAAAGATTTTGTTTCTCAGAAAATAAATAAAACTGTAGCTGAGCCACAAGCTGCCCTAGTTGGTGGAATTTTGCTTGGTACTCGGCAGGGGATTCCAGCTGATTTGTTAGAAAAATTTAATATTACTGGTATTACTCATATTATTGCTATTTCAGGTTTTAATATTACGATAATTGTAGTTATTTTATTGAATTTTTTTACTTCATTAAATATAAATCGCAAAAAATCCTTTTATATTATACTGGCTGGATTAGTATTTTTTGTTGTTTTAACTGGCATGAGTCCGTCAGTAATTCGAGCTGCAGTTATGGGTTCATTGGTTCTTTTTGCTAAACAAATTGGTCGACCAGCCAAGATCGCTAATGTTTTAGTTTTGTCAGCTTTGATTATGGTGCTGGTTAATCCAAAAATTTTAGTTTGGGATGCTGGTTTTCAGTTGTCATTTTTGTCGACGATTGGATTAGTGTATTTATCGCCAGTTTTATTAAAATATTTCGCGAAAATTCCAACTAAGTTTGGATTACAAGAAAATTTAACTTCAACTTTTTCAGCTATAATTTTTACTTTGCCTTTAATTTTATTCCAGTTCGGCAGATTGTCAATTGTTGCTCCAATAGTAAATTTACTTGTTTTGCCAATAATTCCAATTGCTATGCTTGTTGGTTTTATTCAATTGGTATTTTCTCTAATAAATATATTTCTCGGGCAAATGGTTGGTTGGATAAGTTGGTTGCTCTTGGATTATATAATTAAAGTGGTGGAAATTTTTGCTAGCTTTGGTTGGTCAGCTGTAAATATCAGTATTTCGTGGTGGCTGATGTTATTTTTATATGTTGTTCTGTTTATAATAATTTTTAAATCAAAGAAAAAAACAGCTCATTGAGCTGTTTTAGATTTATTACATGGCCAACTAGCGGATAAAGTTATTTATCTTTTTTCAGCCAATCATTCATAACTGTAAGTATGTCTAAATCATTAAATCGGATTATAAGGCTTTTCGCCAGTATATGAACAAGTCCTTGTCGTGTATCAATTTTTTTCCAATTGCAATCTGGCTGAGCCAGTTTTTCTAGTAAATCTTCCAACCATTCTTGGTAAAATTTTGGAAAGTGAAACCAAATGGCTTGATTTATTTTTTGCACTTCGTTGAAAAGAAATTTGGAGTATGGTTCACTTAAGGGAATATCGGTCATTGGGTGATCTGTGGTAATAAATCTTGATAAAAAATTCCATAATGTAGCGTAAGTTTCAGCAAATTTTTCATGGCACCATTTGTCATCTCCTGGAATTTTTTCTAAAGT
>CAYSUN010000002.1:24760-87211 GCA_964434235.1 uncultured Gammaproteobacteria bacterium
TGATACAGCACCAAGCAAAAATGTAAGTCTTCTGTTTGCAGTAAATAATACTTTTTCTTTTTCCTCTGAAATTAAATCCAAGATTCTTTGGAGCCTGGAATCTTTTTCACCTGTAATGATGTAGCATTTTAGCAGTTCTACGCCAATTGGTGAGTCGTAAACAATAATATCGTTTAACAGTTCGTTAAAAAGTTTTTGTTCTAGTTCATCATCTAGTGATGTCGTTAAACAAGAAAGTAAAAATATTCTTTGTGCCCAGGTGAATCTTTCTGTGCTGGAATTTGGCTGAAAATCACTTGCAAGATCGGACGACGAGTAAGCTTTGTCAAATTCTTCTAAAATTAGTCGGTCCATGTTGGCCTCCTGTGGCTTTGATAATGAACAGTCCTGAATAAACGAGTTTACTATATTATTTGTTGTCTGTCAATTATCGAATTGTTTGATAAAAATTTGCTAGGTAAAAGTAAAAAAAAATGTTAAAATATAATTAATGCAAGTAGAAGTTCTTTTTTGTGAACTTTTAACTTTATAAACTTTTAACTGTGTGATATGAAATATTTGGTTGTGTTTTATTCTAGAACAGGTGTTACTAGGCTAGTTGGTGAAAAATTAGCTAATCTTTTGAGTTGTGTTTCTGAAGAAATTTTGGATACTAAAAAACGTAAAGGTCCAATTGGTTATATTACTTCTGGACGAGAAGCAGTTTATAAGTCATTAACCAAATTAGAACCTCAGCAAAATAATCCACAAGATTTTGATTTAGTTATTATTGGTACACCAGTTTGGGCTTGGGATATTAGTACTCCGATTCGGACTTATTTAGAAAACAACCGAGGTAATTTCAAAAAAGTTGCTTTTTTCTGTACGATGCAAGGATCTGGTGATAATCAAGCTTACAAAACAATGATTGAGATTTGTGAGCAAGAGCCAATTGCTACTTTAAGTTTGTTGACAAAAAAAGTTCTTAAAGATAAAAATGAAAAAAATCTTAAAAATTTTATAGAAAAAATAAAAATATGAGTAACCTTGATGAAATGTTCATGCATGATTTACATGCTCAAAAGTTACATAGCGAGTTTCGCGAAAATAAAAGAACAGAGGAACAAATCCAAGAACTGTTTTCCGCTCTTGGTTATGAAAATGTCCCAAGCAGTATATTAAGTCGTTTAAGTAAGCTTTCTTGTATTGAAGGCTTGAATGTCCAGAATAGAAATTCTCATTTTCAAGATGCAGTAGAAATTTCTGAATTAATTGATAACCTTGTTGCTGATTACGAAATGACAGAGTCTGAAATGAACGAGCTTCGTTTTGCTTGTTTAGTTCATGATGTTGGCAAGTCTGGACCGTCAGAAGCTACGCCAGAGCAACAACAAGCTTTTGTTGATATATTTAATTTGAAGTTTAACCAATATGTGTATCTTGTAAAAAATTATCAAGTTACGCCAAGTGAATTAACGCTAGAAAAGGCTTTAGAAATTAAGGTTGAGGAGGGTGCTCTTTCAGCCGAACGAGCCAAAGAAATTATTGCTTTAGTGGTAGAAGCTAGCAAACATCAAGAGATAAAAAGATTTGAAACCAAGATAACACCCAAAATTCGTATGGGACTATTTTGGTCTGCGCATGTATTTTGGACTTATGATATTTTAAGAGATCAAGGCATTGATGAAAAAATTACTGACGTTGCGTCCAGCCATCATATGATAGATGGAAGTGATCCAGCTAGAATCGGTATGGAAAATGTTAGTCCGCAAATGGCGTCATTAGAATTAGTTGATAAATACCAAGCCTTTAGAGTTAGATTAATCTTGGCTGATAAATATCAAGCCTTTAGAATTAGAGGTGCTAAAAGTCACGAAGAGACTGTCTCTATATTAAAAAAAATAATTTTTGAAAGATTAGCAAACAACTTAAAAGCTTTGACTTTATATATGGAGGCGTTAGAGCTAATTGATAAAAATAAAGAAATTTTTGAAAAAGAACTTGATTTAGCTTAAGTAAAGGGAACACAGAAAACATGAAAACATGAAAACAAGAAATCATTTAAACACTTGATCATTAATCATAGAACATGGAACATAGAACACAGAAAACATGAAAACAAGAAATCAATAAATCATTTAAACACTTAATCACTAAAACAAGAAATCAAGGGAAAGGAAGATTCAAGTAACAAGAAAACGAAAATACTTAGCACTGCCAACTCTTACCGCATTCCTTTATGGTGCGTAAAACTTGAAACAAAATAAAAAAGGCAACAAAGCTACTCACCACCTACCTAACGGCACGCAGGCTCGCCACTTAATACTTAACACTTTTTATTTACTGTTTACTTTTATCCCGAACTATAATGCTATAAGACGTTAAGTTCAGGGCAAGCCTTTTAACTTTTATTACTTAACACTTAATACTTACTCATTTACTTATTTACTAATTACTTATATGTCTATTCACAAAGATCAAAGAGTTGGCGTTTTAGTTGATATTCAAAACTTATATTACAGTGCAAAGGTTTTGTATAAAAGAAAAGTGAATTTTAATGCTATTTTAAAAGATGTTGTTGGCGAGCGGAAACTTATTCGAGCAATTGCTTATGGTATTGCCACAGAAGAAGGTTTGGAAGAAAAATTTTTTGACGCCTTAGTAAAAGTTGGTTATGAAGTCAAAACAAAAGATTTACAAATTTTTCCTGGAGGTGCAAAAAAAGGGGATTGGGATGTGGGAATTGCTATTGATGCTGTTAAAATGTCTAAAAGTTTAGATGTTATAATATTAGCTTCAGGTGATGGCGATTATTTACCCTTGGTTGAGTACATTCAAAATACAACTGGTTGTAGGGTTGAGGTTGTAGCCTTTGCTGAATCTTCAAACTCAAAATTGATAGATTTTGCTAATACTTTTTATAACATGAGTGATAATAAAAAAAGATTTTTATTGGCAAAGTAAAGTTGAATTTAAAATTTACATAAATAAAACTGCCATAATTTTAGGCAGTTTTGTTTTGTGATATAATTTAAATATGGAGAAAAAATTTCAAAAAATAATTTTTAGTTTGCTGATTGTTTTTGGTGTTCTGCTTGTAATCGTCATTCAAAGTGCCCCACGTGACGGCGATGACGCCGGTGCAGAGGCGGGAAATTTGGCGCCTCTGCACCAGGAAATGGAAATCCATTTCCTGGACGTGGGGCAGGGTGATGCGATTTATATTCGCACACCATATGACCAAGATATTTTGATTGATGGCGGACCAGACAAGAATGTTTTAAGTGAACTCGGGCGAGTTATGCCATTTTGGGATCATGAAATTGATATTATGATTTTAACTCATCCGCATAGCGACCATGTGACTGGACTAGTCGAAGTGTTACGACGTTTTGATGTTAAAGAAATTTATTACACTGGCGTTTTGCATACAGCTCCAGATTATTTAACTTGGCTAAATGAAATTCAAAAGCAGAATTTACATTTGAATATAGTTCAAGATTTTTTTGCGGTCAAACTTGGGCCTGATTTAGAGTTACAATTTCTTGCCCCGCAAAAAAATCTTATAAATAAAAAGGTTGAAGAACTCAATAATACTTCAATTGTTAATAAACTTATTTATGGTAAAACAAGTTTTTTGTTTATGGGAGATGCTGAAGTGGAGGAGGAAGCTGAGTTACTTGAAGATGTTAAAATTACCAGTGAAAATACTTCTTCCTATGAGTTAAAATCAAATGTGATTAAACTTGGTCATCATGGTAGCACGAGCTCAAGTTCAGAAGTTTTTCTGCAAGCAGTTAAGCCAGAATTAGGCATTATTTGTGTGGGTACTGACAATGAATTTGGTCATCCACATCTTCAAACAATAAAACGTTTAGAAAGATTGCAAATACCATTTTTACGAACTGATCTTGATGGTAGAATTACGATCATTAGTGATGCTCAAAATTTTTGGATCAAAGATTAATTTGAATATTACTATTGTTTAGGCTATAATTTAATTGATTGATTCTTTCTGGGACACCTTGCTTGTCCCTATTTTCTTATCCGCGTATTTTTCATTGTTCATTTTTCACAGAACACCTGCCTACCGGTTTACGTGCCGGAGGTATGCAGGCAGGCGGAACAGCTACTTAAGCTATTTTATTTTTTAACGTTTAATGTTTAACTTTTTCTTACTGTTTACTTTTACCCCGAACTATAACGCTATAAGACGTTAAGTTCAGGGCAAGCCTTTTAATTTTTAACTTTTTCAATTTACTGTTTATTTACTTAATACTTTTTTACTCACTTTTACTTTACCTTAATTCATAACTCATATTTATATGGACAACCTTAATCAAAACTTTGAAAAAGCAACGCCAACGGTTAGCAAATGGCCAATGGTAGTTTTAATCACTTTAGTTTCGCTTTTAGTTATTAGCAATTTAGTAACAATGTTTTTTTTATTTATTAAAGAAAATCCACAGGAAATTCAAGAGGAAGTTGTGCTGGATAATTTTGATAATGAAGTGGCTATTGATGAAGACAGTAATGTGGTGTTTGACGATGACTCAACTTATGTTTCAAATTCAAAAGGAGATTTACAAGTTGATTGGCGCGAGTTTCCAGCTACAGAGAATTTTTATAATATAATGTCTTATGATTTTACTCAAAAGCAAGAAATCATAGATTTGCAAATGACAATTTATAATGTCGGGACAATCAAAAGTGAACCATATATAGGTCGTGGTTTATTTGTAGCTTCTGTTTCACCGGACGGAATGGCCTTGAGGGACGATAAATATTGGATTATTTTTGATGGTGAAAAAACGATTGTACTTGGTAAATATTCTGATAAAACTGAGTGGCCAATTCTTCAAGAATTATTTGTGTATAATGACAATTTAACTTTAGCTGGGCGAGAAATGCCGGATAGTTTGGCTATTCCTAATTCTGATTATAAATTGATTAAAAGTGAGATGAGATTTCCAAAGTTAATTACTGACTATTATAATTTAGAAAAAGTTTATTCTATTAACGGAATTACTGTGTACGGGGATGAACGATCTGGTTGTTTTGTAGTTCGTCGACCAGATAGTAGTGTCGAGGAATATCATATTAATTACCCCTTTTTAGAAGGGGATAGAAATAGTACAAATCCAAGTGTATTCAGTCAGGTTTTGGACTTTACTTGGTTAAAAGATGGCTTAAAAAATGATATTGAGTTTCAAACTACGGTTGTTAGTGGATGTGGTACAGCTGGTTGTTACGATTATGTTAGGGATAATGATTTTACGCAAACACAATTAGTGGCAGTTGGGCAAATGCCTGATGAAAGTTCAGTTTATTATTATAATGATGAAGTAATTGAAAATATTGATAATAATCCTAAAAGTAACTCTGAAAATATATTACTTAAAACTTATGGCAACTATTATCCAGGTTGGGATTCTGAGACTGAACAGCCAATTAAGAAAGAGGCTTTTAAGGATTTTGTTAAAAAATATCCAGTATTATTTTGGCAAGATGCATTTGGTAAATGGATGCAATTCACTAATATTAAATATCAGCCATCTGTAGAATGTGGCAAACCAGTTATTTATCTTTATCCAGAAGAGGACATGAATGTAGATGTTAAAGTTGAACCAACTGGTGGCATCAAATTTAGTGACCCAGCTTATAATGGTGGTTGGTCTGTATTTGCTAGTACAGAAAGTGAGCTTCTAAATTTAAATGATCGAATTACTTATCCATATTTATTTTGGGAGGGTTATGGTTATAAATATAGTCAACCAAAGCAAGGTTTTGTTGTTAAAAGTAGTGATGTAGAAGTTTATTTGAAGAATATTTTGGCTAAACTTGGACTTACTAAAAAAGAAACTGCAGACTTTAATGAATTCTGGGTACCTGAAATGTTAAAACAAGAAAAACCTTTTTACTTTATTACATTTTTACCACAAAGCGAATTTGATAAGATTGCTCCGTTAAAAGTTAATCCAGCTCCAGATACTGTAATTCGGGTGTTTATGGATTATCAGGGACTTGATCAATTCAAGAGTGTGGAACCGTTGCGAATTACTACACCAAAAAGACAAGGCTTTACAGTTGTAGAATGGGGCGGGGCACTTCACTAATAAGTTTATAGGTAAAAGGTAAAAGTAAGAACCCTAAGTGGTTTGCCCGGCTTCAGCCGGATACGGGGTGTCTGAATAGCTATTAACCTTTAATACTGATAAGATGAAATGAAAAAAGAATATAAATTTTTAATTTCTACAGTAATTCTCCTTGCGATTTTGCAGGGAGGATTGCTTTTTTTTCATTACAGTCATTTGCAAATCAATGATCAAATTTTAATGGAGCACTCAATTCATCGCAGTTTGCATCTTAGCTCTAATTTTTTTGATGAAGCTTATGAGTTTGTTGGACAAGGATTTCAGTTTGAATCAGGCAAAGTGCGAGCTGTGATTTCGCCACATCATCTTTTTGTCAAGGATCGGATTGCTTCATTATTTAAATCTTTGGAAAAATATGATTATGATCAAGTGATAATGGTTGGGCCTGATCATTTAAATGATTCTGGCTATGATATAGTAACTTCCAGTTCAGCTTGGGCTACTCCTTATGGTGAATTAAGTGCAGATTCTGTTTTTACTGAAAAGCTTTTGCAAACTGATTTTGTTGACTTAAACGAAAGAGCTATGTCTGAAGAGTTTGCAATTAGTGGTTTGGTTTCTTTCGTAAAAAAAACTTGGCCTGAAGCATCTTTTGTGCCGATTATTTTATCAGATAAAGTTAATCAAGAAAAACTTGATCAATTATTGACCTTTATTCAAAATAATAAGTCTGATAATTGTTTGTTAATTGCTAGTGTTGATTTTTCACATTATGCGTCGCCTTCAGAAGCAGAAAAACAAGATCAAATCAGTAATTCAGTTATTGCGGAGATGCAAACTGACCAAGCTTTGACTATCCCAGTTGATTCGCCACAGTCAATTTATGTAACATTAAATTATGCTTTAAATAATGGCGCGAACAAGAACAAATTATTATCACATACAAATACTGGTGTTATCCAGCCGTGGAGCTCAGAAACTGCTGTTACACATAATATTTGGATTTTTTGGTAGGCTTGATTTAACTGAAAAAGTTGGTATAATAGAGCCAAATTATTAAAATAGTTAATAAAGTTGATTGGGTTGATTGAGTTGATTGTATTAGTTAACTTAATAAACTTATTAAACTTAATAAACTTTTATTTTATGAAAAAAGAAAGAACCCTTGTTCTTATTAAACCAGACGGAATTCAACGTAGTTTAATGGGGGACATTATTCAAAGATTTGAAAGAGTTGGGCTTAAATTGGTAGCGACTAAAATGCTTGTACCATCTACTGATCAAGTTGAAAAACATTATACTTTAGATCCAGAGTGGAGAAGAATTACTGGAGAAAAAACAATTAAAGGTTACAAAGACAAAGGCTTACAGCCACCAAGTGAAGATCCACTTGCAATTACTGCTATCATTTTAGAAAATCTAAAAAAATACATGTCTAGCGGACCAGTTTTAGCCATGGTTTGGCAAGGTGTTCACGCAGTTAAGATTGTTAGAAAATTAGTTGGAGGAACAGAACCTTTAACTTCTGATGTCGGAACAATTCGTGGAGATTATGTTTTGGATTCATACCAATTATCTGATTTAGATGGACGGGCAATTAGAAATCTTGTTCATGCTTCAGGTTCAGTGGAAGAATCAGCTATGGAAATTAAACATTGGTTTGCTGAAAATGAGATTATTGAATATCGATTGATTCAAGAACAAATGCTTTATGATGTAAATTTAGACGGTATTTTAGAGTAAATGAACTTATAAATTGTAATAATTGTTATAAAAAAAGCACTCGAAGTTTATTCGGGTGTTTTTTTAAGCCGGCCACGCCTGCCTGCCGTTCGGTCTGAGTTCATGGTCGAAGACCTGCAGACAGGTGTTAAGTAAATGAGTAGTTTTGCTGCCTTTTTAATTTTGTTTCAAGTTTTACGCACCCTAAAGGGATGCGGTAAGAGTTGGCAGTGCTAAGTATTTTCGTTTTCTTGTTACTTGAATCTTCCTTTCCCTTGATTTCTTGTTTTAGTGATTAAGTGTTTAAATGATTTATTGATTTCTTGATTTGTTGATTTCTTGTTTTTTTGTTTTTATGTTAATATATTACTATAAATTAAGATTAAACTATTAATTTTATAAAATATGGGATTTGAATCAGTTTCACAACTTAATCCAGAAAAAACTGCTTTAGAAACTCCAGAAGCAAGAGCTGGTAAAAGACCTCAAGTCTTAAAAGAAGATTCTAACGAAGATATTGGTTTTGAAGTTTATGCTAAAAAAAATAAAAAACCAAGACTAGCTGAACGGGCCGGGGTTGAAATAAAAGAAAAGGAAAGTAATATAATTTCGATTTTTAATCGTGCTATAAGAGAAAGAAATATTTGGAAAAGTTTTTTAAGCTTAAAGCAAGTTTTTCATACTAAAGGGGAAAAGTTGTATAATGATTTTAAGTATGATTTTTTAAATTTGATTGATTATTTTTTGGCTCAAGAAGATGCAGAAATAGTGAAAAAATATAAATTAGATTTAGAACTGTTAAAGGAATTTGTCACGCAAGATAAATATGATAGTTTACCAACAGAAACTGATTATCTTGAACAATTATCTGAATTTGGTCAATCTGCTTATGTTCAAGAGTCAAGCGAGCGTTTTGAAACAGCTCAAAGTGAGGTGGTTATTAATGTATTTGAAGGTTCTATAAAAGAAGGACCAGCTCAAAATCCATATACTGCTTATTTGCAGGTTATCAAAGCCAAGGAGTTAGATTTACCTGAATTTACTGATATGAAAGCCAGGTTTTTAGCTTTTATTGAGGAAGAAATAGCCAAAGATTCAAAAGATCTTGTGACTGCAGCCAAAGTTCATTTGGTTGCTTTGCGTCAAGGTTTGGCAGATTGGGAAAAAAATTATGAGTAAATTATTTCTTTTATAAAAACATAAATAAAATAAAAAATTCTGCCAAATGGTAGAATTTTTTAAGTAAATTTTTATTGAGCTATGGCAATAGCAGTTGCGTTTTCAGGATTGCAAGCCCCTATTGTAATTGTTCCTGTTGAAGATTTCATCAAATAATAGGCAGTTTTTTCAGTTGAACCAACTTTTGGATCTGTTGGTATGATTTTTAAATAGCCGTCGGTTATTAGTTCTGTCAAGTCTACGCAATCTGCTTCAGTTGTTTGAGCTGTACAGCCGGTGTCACAACCAGTAGTCCCATTTGTTCCGATAATGTAATATTTACCAGCCGTGATGCCAGTCGCTACTGAAGCAAGGTAGCTTCCGCCGTTGTCTATTTGGTCAAGTTTTATTGTATCAAGAATGTCTGTTACATCACTATAGCGTTGAGCATCCCTAGCTTTTTGGAATTTTGTTATTGGGTCTAGGGCTACGAAAATTACGATTGCGACAATCGCTATAATCGTAATGACAATAAGTAATTCGATTAAAGTAAAACCATTTTTGTTTTTCATAATTGTTATTTTAAATTTATAAAGTAATTTTTAAACCGTTCGGTTTCGTCCACTTCGTTTACTTGCCATAGTTGAATCAATCAATCCCTTCTCAAAAAGATTTTTTACTGCTTGATCCATGGTAATCATACCAGTTTCTCTGCCTGTTTGAATGGCACTGTAAATTTGGCTTGATTTATTTGAACGAATTAAATTGGCAATAGCCGGGTTATTTAGTAGAATTTCTCTGGCTGGAATCAACGTTCCACTTGAAGAAGCAATTAGTTGTTGAGCTACAACTCCGCGAAGAACAGAACTTAATTGAACTAAAATTTGTTTTTGTTTATCACCTGAAAATACATCAACGATTCGTTCAATTGTTTCGGCGGCTGTTGCGGTGTGTAGAGTAGAGAATACTAAATGTCCAGTTTCCGCAGCCGTTAAAACTGTAGAAATTGTTTCAGGATCTCTCATTTCACCAACCATAATGATATCAGGATCTTGGCGTAAAACGTGTTTTAAAGCTTCGGCAAACGATTTAGTGTCTCGGCCAATTTCTCTCTGTTCTATTAAACTTTTTTTATTTTTAAATGAAAACTCAATTGGATCTTCAATAGTAATAATATGAGCTTTTCTCGTTCTGTTTATTTCTTCAATCATGCTAGCAATTGTTGTAGATTTACCAGAGCCAGCTGGACCAATAACGAGCACAAGCCCATTAAGTAATTGAGTTAAGTTTAGTAATGGTTGTTCAAAGCTAAGATCTTCAGGTGAAGGTATTTCTTCTGGAATAATTCTAGCAGCCAAGCCAATTTTACCTTGTTGTCGATGTAAATTGATACGAAAACGAAATCCACTTTGTTCATAGCTAAAATCAAGTTCAAGGTTTTTGTTAAATTTTTTTAATTGTTCAGGATTTAGAATTTTAGTAATTTCATTCTCAAGTTCTGTGTTTGGTAAAGGATTTTTTTCAATGTAATTTAATTGTCCTTTTACTCTTAGAATCGGTTTTTCTTCTCCCACCAAATGTAAGTCAGAAGCATTGTTTTTTATTGCTTCCTCAAAATACTTTTCTATTTTTTGCATATTTTTATTTTTTGAAAATTATATATTCAATGTAGCATATTTTTATGTTTTTTGGAAAAAATTAAAAGCGATTATTTTTAAAGTTATAAACTTGAGAATAATAAAAGCGGAAACTTGAATGCAGGTTTCCGCTACTTTATTTTAGTCGTTTTTTATTTATGGTTTTTTGTATTTTTATATTCTCGTGTCCTTGTTTCTTGTTTTTTCTTGTTACTTGTCTTCTCGTTACTTGTTTTTTTTTATTTATTCATGTCTTAGAGATTCAATAGGATCTTTTTTTGCCGCCTGTTTAGCTGGATAAAGTCCAAAAATTATTCCTACCACAACAGACATAAGTACGGCGATAACCATACCATTCCAGGATATTGAGAAGTTCCAGTCTAGTCCTTGAGTACCCGCTCCGAAGGCAACTAACCAAGAAAAACCTATCCCAAAAACAATTCCCAAGATGCCACCAATCAAGGTTATAATCACAGCTTCCCAAAGGAATTGCCACATAATAGTTTTATTTTTGGCGCCAAGTGATTTGCGAAGGCCAATCTCAAAAGTTCTTTCAGTTACGGAAACGTACATAATATTCATTATGCCAACGCCACCAACAATTAGAGAAATCGAACCTAGAGCTATAAGTAAAATTTGAATTCCGTAAATAATTATATCCATCATTTCTAGCATTTGTTCCATTGTTGTGACAGCAAAATCGTCTTTATCGGGATCAGTAATTTTATGCTGTTCACGCATAATCATAGCTACATCTTCGGCTGTTTGATCTCCGAAATCAGCGTTAACCATCTGAAAAATCATGTAGCTAACATAGTCAATTCCAAGCATTCTTTTTTGTAAAGTTCTAACTGGCATAAAAATCATACTATCCATGTCAAGACCAAAGGAAGCTCCTTTCTCCTCCAAAACACCAATAACTCTGAATTTTTCGTTACCAATTTTAATTGATTCATTGATAGATACTTGATCACCAAAAAGATCTTCATTTGTTTTGTATCCGAGAACAGCAACTTTTGCCAAGCCAACGTTTTCTTGTTCAGAAAAAAATCTACCTAATTCTATTTTAGACGTATCAATATTTATAAAGTCGGCATTGGTTCCGAATAATTGAACTTTTTTGAATTCATTTTCATAATTAACTAATTTTTGGCCCATTAATCCAGTATAATACATGCTAATATTTGGTAGTTGCATTATGGCTTCAGCATCTTTTTCTTTCATTGTTGAAATAATAGATCCACCAACCATGCTGATTGCATTTTCCACTGAAGCTTGTTTAGTATTTGGAGTTTTAACTTCTACTTGTAAAAAATTTGATCCAAAAGCTTCAACTTCTCCAACAATTAAACCTTTGATCGCCTGCCCAGTTGATAAAACTGCAATTACCGCAGTAATACCAATCACAATTCCAAGAATAGTCAGAAGAGATCGACCTCTGTTGGAGTTTAGACTTGTTAAAGCTAGTTTTATGGGTAATAATTTCATTTGTTTATTTTAATATCATGTAATAAATCATGTTGCAAATCATGTGGATCATGTATTCTTATTCGTAACGCAGTGCTTCAATTGAATTAAGTTTAGACGCTTTTCTGGCTGGATAAAGGCCAAATAAAAGTCCAACTAAAAAAGAAAATATACAAGATAAAATAATGGAAAAAGGAGTAATAACAAAGTCCCAATCATAGTCAAGTTTATTAACAATTATAGCAATTAAATAAGAAATAATAATACCAATAATTATCCCAATAATTGCTCCAAAAAAGGTAAGTGCTATTGTTTCAACTAAAAATTGGTAGACAATGTGATTTTTTTTAGCTCCAACCGCTTTGCGTAAACCAATTTCTTTAATTCTTTCAGTTACAGAGGCTAACATGATGTTCATTATGCCAATTCCACCAACCACCAAAGAGATTGCTATTACAGCAATCAAAAAGAATTGTAGGGCTTCAGTAATCGTTTGTAGCGCTTCTAGTGCACTTTGGATTGATTCTACTGTAAAATCATTACCTTCGTTTTCGCTAAGGTTGTGCCTGTCTCTTAATAAAAATTTTATATCATCAATAGTTCTGTCAATATTTTCTTCTGAATCAGCTTTGGCCCGCATAAAGCCAATGTAGTTTAAACCAAGTAATTTTTTTTGAGCAGTTGTGACCGGCAGTAATACTGTGTTGTCCATGTTTACAAACCCTGTACTCCCTTGTTCAGCCATTGTGCCAACTATTAAATATTTACCAGTTTTTATTTTAATTTTTTCACCAATAGGATCTTTGCCTTCAAATAAATCTTCACTAATTTTAGAACCAATGACAACGACATTATTGTTTCCCTTTTTATCATCTTCAGTAAAAAAACTACCTGACTCTATTTTTGTATCTGAAATATTAGGAAAGTCTGGGGAAACTCCATATATTGAAGCTGTTGTTTTTTGGTTTTCCCAATAAACTACATCAGTAGCACTAACGTAAGATGAAACAGCTTTAACGTGAGGAAGTTCTCGTACGGCTTCAGTATCGTCATCAGTTAAAGTTGTAATAACAATTCCCATTACAGCTGCTGGTGGCCCATCTCCATCAGTCGCTCCAGGTAAAATTCCTATTACAGTTGGTCCCAAGCTCGCAAATTGATTTGTAATTAAACTTTGCGCACCAGCTACGACTGAAGTAATAATTATGATTGAAGCAATACCAATGATGATTCCGAGCATCGTTAAAAAGGTTCGCATTTTTTGCGACTTTAATGTTCGGAAGCTCATTTTTATTGTTGAAGTAATTAACATCTATTTATTACGAGACGTACAAGATTCCATACTAGATATTACAAGATTGTTTAAGATGCTTTTTGTTCGTATGTTTTTTTATACTATCTTGTATCCCTTTATTTTTTTAGTTCTTCGCCGTCTTTTATTTGTTTTTGGTGGACTTTAATGTCTTGAAAAACTTCACCATCTTTTATTTTAATTATTCTTTTTGCGTGTTCGGCCGTTTCTAACTCATGAGTTACCATGATTATGGTTTTACCTTGATCATTTAAATCTTGTAAAAATTTCATAATTTGTCCACCAGATTTTGAATCCAAATTTCCAGTTGGCTCGTCAGCCAAAATTAGAGAAGGTTCATTTACTAGTGCTCTAGCAATCGCAACTCTTTGCTTTTCGCCTCCGGAAAGTTGATTAGACATGTATTTTGCTCGATGTTCAAGTCCAACTGCTTTAATAGCATTGTTAACTAATTTATTATGTTCAGAAGTTGGTCGGTTACTATACATTAAAGGTAGTTTAACATTATCAAAAACGGTTGTCCTTGGTAATAAATTAAAAGATTGAAAAACAAAACCAATTTCACTATTTCGGAAAGAAGCTAATTCTTCTTCTGTCATTTCAGTTACATTTTTTCCCTTGAAATAATATTGACCACTGCTTGGTTTATCCAAAAATCCGATAATATGCATTAAAGTGGATTTACCACTGCCTGATGGTCCCATGATAGCAACAAGTTCACCAGATTCAATCTTAAAAGTAGCTTTTTTTAAGGCCACAGTTTTTACTTCTTCAGTTTGATAAACTCGACGTAACTCTTGAACGTCAATTAAGGTTGTAGTTTCTTGTTTGTTCATATATCGTTTACTGTTTATCGTTTATTTACTTTTAACTTTTTCTGCTTTCGGTTTACTTGTTTTTAATTGCTTTTTATAGATAAAATAATTTTATCGCCAGCTTTAATACCGTCAATAATCTCTACGTTGCCGTTACTACCTCTTAAGCCAGTAGTAATTATTACTTCGTCAAAATTGATGCCGTCTGGTTGTAGAACTCTTATGATTTTGTCGCCATTACTTTTTAAAATTGATCTTTGTGGAACATTAACAACATTATCTTTTTTCTCAGTTAAAATATCAAGATTGGCAGTCATGCCGGATCTAATAAGATCATTATTTTCCGTGAACTGAAAAGTTACTTTGTATGTTGGAACGCTGTCAATTAAGGTTTCAGCTGGATCAATAGTAATAACTTTAGCAATAAATGTTGAATCATTGTAAGCATCCAAAGATACGGTTGCTTCGTCTCCAATTTTTATATTAGCGATATCAACTTCAGGTACATTAGCTTCAATTTGAAATTCCGCTTCAGAAATTATTTTGATAATCGGAGTGTTCATTGAAACTATTTCTCCAACCTTAGTTTCAACGTCGGTAACTATGCCATTAATCGGTGATTTAATAAAAGTTTTAGCAATCTGAGCTGAGTAGTTATAAGCATTAGCTTCAGCCGCTTTAATTGAAGCTTTTTGAGAAGCTACATTGGCAATTGCTTGATCTACTCGCGCTTGTTGTGAAGCAATTTGCTCAGTCGTGTAACCAGCTTGAGCTAGAAGTAATTGATCTCTGGTTGTTTGCAAAGCATTTTCTTTAACATTGATATTGGTTTGAGCAGTTGTTATGTTGCTTGCATTTGTTGTTTTTTGTATTGAAATTGCTTGTTGCTTTGTTGTTAAAGAAGCAATTTCTGTGTCAATGTAAGTTTTTTCAGTGTTTATTGTGGCAATATCTGTTGACGTCATGTTAATAGTTATAGGGATATTATTTAATTGATTTTTTATTGTTTGAATAGCGTTTTTAACTGAAATCAAAGCAAAGTCTATAACTTCTTGAGTTGGATTTACTTGGGCATTTATTAAAATTCCCTTGGCTCCACCAGTTAAACCACTTAGATTGCTTTTATTCCAACGCCCAGCATTAGGTTCACCCCAAAGCACAGAAATCATTTGTTCTTTAGCAGAAGCAAATTGAGAACTGTCTTGATCTGTTCCCGTGAAATATGTTGTTTGAATGTCGCTGATTGTATAAATAGTATTTTCAGCTTTTGAAATAGAATAAGCCATGGTGTTTAAGACTGCGTCATAGTATTGATTTAAGGCTGATTCAGCTGAAGCTTCAGCATCTGTTAAGCTAGATTTGGCATCTTGAACTGCAATCTCGGCCGTTTTTACAGCAGTTTGTTTTATTTGAAGTTCTTCTGCTCTGGTGCCTAGGATATATTCATTTAAAGTTGCTTGTTGAGTGGCTAGAGTAGCTTCGTATTGTAATAATTGAGCTTTAGCTTGTTCAATGTTGGCAGCAGCTTGCTGATATTGAGCACCAAGATCAGCGTTACTTAGTCGTAGTAATGTTTGACCTTCTTTTATAAAATCGCCAACCTTAATTGGTAAATAATCAACTTTGCCACTTTTTTCAACTGATAAAGTAACTTCATCGGCAGCTTTGACGCTACCAGTAATACTAACTTCTTGAATTAATTCTCCTTGAACTGCCTCGACTATATCGTAAACAGGTAAAACAGGTTTAGAGTTTTTATAAATAATTCCCGCTACAATTACTATCACGATAACTGTGATTATCCAAAAACTTTTTTTCTTAAAAATTTTCATATTATTTATTGTTTAATACTTAATACTTAATACTTATTACTTAATACCCTTTATTTACTGTTCACTGTTTAGTAACTTACCATATATTCTAATTAATTCTTTTTTGTCTTTTTTGTTTAATGTTTTAAAAGTTTGTTCAATTATAGCATGTATTTGTGAGTAGGTCTTTTTTATGAATGTCTCACCTTCTGTTGTGACTAAAAGAATAATATTTCGTCTGTCGTTAGGGTCTTTTTTTCTTTCTAATAATTTTTCTTGCACTAATTTTTCAATCATGGTTGTTGCTGATGGGGGAGTAATGCCAAGAAATTTTGCTACATCTTTCATTTTTGAGTTTTGATACAGTTGTAGGTGACTTAGTATTTCTGCCTTAATGTAATTCATTGGGCAAAAGTTTTTTTGTTTTTTAAATTCTTGAATGAATATTCTTTTCATTGAAAATATCGCATTAATCAATTGTGAATTTATTGAAGTTGTCATAAATAATTAGTTTAACTAAATATTATATAGTCTAATCATAGCATTTCAAGTGAAGATGTCAATTCTAAATGAATAAATTTGTTAAGAAAAAAACGCAGCGTTGTAGCTGCGATTAGGTTTTTTTGCTATTTGATTTCTCCACTTAGAATACCGTCTGAGTTTTCACACCAGAAAAGTTTTCTGGGCGTTTCAGATTCTATTCCTGTTTGTTGGCGTAGTTCCTCAAATCGGTCGTCAAAGAAAACAGGTACACCTTCTTTTAGGGCACTGATGCTAACAGTATCACCTTGTTGCACCCCTTTTCGTACTTGTTCGGATCCACGGCTGATTAGATGGATGCCAGTTCTTTCTAGATAAGTTGTTGGTCCTCCGTTATAATTCCCCCCTCCGGATAATTTAGGAGTAAGAACTTCTTCGCGTGATAAATTATTAGCAGTAATTACCAGAAAATCAATATCATTAGCTGATAGAGGAATTTCTACAGGCTTTGGATTTGACCAAGGCCACTTTCGTTTCAAAACAGTGGTTGTTCCAGGATAGCGCACAGCTGAACCAAAAGCAATAACAGCAATAACCTCATTAGGATTTACGGTTGATTTATTAATTCTCCAATCAATGATCATTTCATATAGTCCAGATAGATTTGCAGATAAATCCTGTAAAGTAATGTAACCGATCGGATTATCGTGGTAGGAATTAGGTAGAAGTAGATTTCCTAGTCTTTTTTGATTATAAAACCTTGTTGCATCTTCCATTGATAGATTTACCTGTACTTGTCGCATTTTTTCCTCCTAGGTAAAAGTTCTGCTTTGTAATAAATTATATTAATACAATATAGAAAAGTTGTCAAGATAAAAAACGCAGCGTTGTAGTTGCGTTTGCGTTTTAGTGATCTAACCTTTCAACAAGTCTTTCTGTTATAGATTCAATCACGCTTGGGCGTTTTTCCATTGCATATACATCTAGATAAAGCATAAGTTCAGACATTGTTAATTTAAATAATTTACAAATGTTAAATAATACTGTGAGCGAAGCAGGTTTTTTCTGGCTCTCTAAAAGGGAAATGTATGATTCGGAAAAATCGAGTTTAAGGCCCATCAGCTTTTGTGTCCAACCAGTTTTACAACGCATAGTACTTAAAAGTTTAGCTACGCCTTGCTGAAGAAGTACCTTATTTTGATCCATGATTAAACTCCTTTATAAGTTTAACTTATTAAACGAACATGATTTTAGTATATATATTTTAATAATCATGTCAATCTTTTGAGTTTGTATTTAAAATTACAAAGAAAAAAACGCTACAACGTAGCGGTTTTTTCTTTTATACTGAAGTGTTTAAGCTTTGATTAAAGTTTTTATACACTTTGTGCAAAGTGTTAATTTCTTTCCGTCAACTCTTTTGGTTTGTAAATTTGGATATTTTACAGTTTTTGTTTTGATCATTGAGTGACTTCGAGAAATTGATGCTCTTGGACGTTTGCCACATTTTTCACATACATTAGCCATATCTATAGAAGAAACAAGTCTCAAGATTCAAGTTACAAGTACTTGATTTCTTGATTTCATGTTTTCTTGATTTTTTGATTATGGTATTATACTAACATATATGTTATAATTTTGCAATAGTATTTTTTTATTAAAAGTTTGAATAAGATATTAAATATAATATGGATACTACTACATCGCTAATTGTTGGAATTCCTGCAATCTTGATCGCTATTATCGTGCATGAGTTCTGTCATGCTCTAGCCGCATATTTACTGGGTGATAATACTGCCAAGGATGCTGGTCGTTTAACATTAAATCCGATAGTTCATATCGATTTATTTGGAACAATAATTTTTCCTATATTAATGATATTAACCATGGGAGCTGCTTTTGGATGGGCAAAACCAGTGCCGTTCAATCCTTATAATCTAAAATTTCCTAGATTTGGACCTGCTATAGTTGCTATCGCTGGACCTTTTTCAAATTTAATTATTGCAAGCCTATCTTTAATTTCTTTTAAATTGTTGCTCCCAATATTAGATCCAAACTTAAATTTATTAATGATATTTTTGGTATATTTAGCTGTTATTAATGTTGTTTTACTTGTTTTTAATCTAATACCGATCCCACCATTAGACGGTTCAAAAGTCTTGTTTGCTGTTTTTTCAGACTTTAAATATAATAGATTTAGAGAAGTTTTAGAGAAACAAGGTCCAACTTTACTTATTATGTTAATTGTATTCGATAATTTATTCAATTTGAATTTATTTGGATATATAATTTACCCAGTTATTGAATTTGTGTATAAAATATTTTCATAGCTCTTGACGGGTATGTTTTTGTATGATATCCTAATATCGATTATAAATAGCTTAAATTAAGCTTTTTTTATTCCCAAATTTTTAATTTTCAAAAGGTCAAAATATTGAGTTATAAATAGTATTATTTTTAGCTTTAATTTTTTACCTTTTAACTTATAACTATAAAGATTATGCCTACGATAAATCAATTAGTACGAAAAGGAAGAACATCAAAAAGTTCAAAATCAAAAACTCCTGCCTTGCAGACAGTTTTTAATACATTAAAAAGAGAACGAGAAGATTTACCTAAAGGAGCCCCATTCAAACGAGGTGTTTGTTTGAAGGTTACAACCACTACTCCTAAAAAACCTAACTCAGCGCTTCGTAAAATTGCTCGTGTTAGACTTTCAAACGGACAAGAAGTTACTGCTTATATTCCTGGTGAAGGACACAATTTACAGGAACATAGTATTGTGATGCTTCGTGGTGGTAAGGTTAAGGATTTACCGGGTGTTCGTTATCACATTGTTCGTGGTGTTTACGATACACAAGGTGTTGATGGAAGAAAACAATCAAGATCACTTTACGGTGCAAAAAGAAAAAAATAATTAAATACTATATTAAAAGATCAGAAGTAATCATTAAATCGTTTGAGGAGATTGGTTTAATGTGTGAAGCTAAACTGATTGATAACAATTTATGAGAGGAAAACAAGCGCCAAAACGCAAAATTAAGCCAGATTTACGCCATAATTCAGCTATCGTCTCAAAGTTCATTAATTATTTAATGGAAGATGGGAAAAAGGCAACTGCGCAAAAAATCGTTTATGACTGTTTTGATGAAATTCAAAAAAGAATCGACGCTGGTAAAATAAAAAAAGAAGAGTATCCTAATGCTCTTAGTGTTTTTGATACCGCAGTAAAAAATGTAACTCCACAAATGGAAGTACGAGGCCGAAGAATTGGTGGTGGTAATTATCAAATCCCATACCCAGTAAGAGGGGATAGAAGACATTTTCTTGCTCTTCATTGGTTGATTACAGCAGCTAATAATAAAAAGGGTAAACCAATGGCTAGAAAATTAGCTGATGAGGTTACGTCTGCGATTAATAATGAAGGTGATGCTATTAAGAAAAAGATGGATGTTCACAGAATGGCAGAATCAAACAGAGCATTTGCACATTTTGCGAGATATTAATAAAAATAAAAAATAATTTAATGAGTAGTGAGAATTTAAGTTGTGAGTTTAACTCACCAATCACCACTCAACATTTATATTATATATGCCAAGAGAATATTCATTAAAAGATACTAGAAACATTGGTATCATTGCTCATATTGACGCAGGTAAAACTACAGTTAGCGAACGTATTTTATTTTACACTGGAAAAAAGCATAAGATCGGAGAAGTTCATGAAGGAAAAGCAGAAATGGATTGGATGGAACAAGAGCAAGAACGTGGAATTACAATCACATCTGCAGCTACTACTTGTTTTTGGAATGGAAAACGAATAAATATCATTGATACTCCTGGGCACGTAGATTTTACAGCTGAAGTAGAGCGATCCTTGCGTGTTTTGGATGGTGGAGTTATTGTTTTTGATGGTGTCGCTGGTGTAGAACCTCAATCAGAAACAGTCTGGCACCAAGCTGAAAAGTATAATGTGCCAAGAATGGGTTTTATTAATAAAATGGATCGAATGGGCGCTGATTTTTATTCTGATATGGATTCAATTTATGAGAGATTGACAAAGCATGCGCATCCTATTCAATTGCCGATTGGGGCTGCTGAAACTTTTAAGGGCGTAGTAGATTTATTTAAAATGAAAGCTTATCTTTATGAAGATGATTTGGGAATTAAAACTTTAGAAACAGATATTCCTGATGATCTAAAGGATAGGGCCAAAGAATATAAAGATAAATTGGTAGAAGCTATTGTAGAAAATGATGAAGCTTTGATGGACAAGTATTTAGCAGGAGAAGATATTCCGGAGGTTGATCTTAAAAGAGTATTAAGAAAAGCTACTATTGAAAATAAAATTGTTCCAATACTTGTTGGTAGTGCTTTGAAAAATAAAGGAGTTCAAAAGTTACTTGATGCAATTGTTGAATTTTTGCCCTCACCGCTTGATATTCCTCCAATGCAAGGTATTGATCCTGATGATGAAGAAAAAATTATTACAGTTGAACCAAACGACGAAGATCCATTTGCTGGTTTGGCTTTCAAAATAGCAACCGACCCATATGTCGGTAAATTGTGTTTTGTTCGTGTTTATGCTGGTGTTTTGAAATCTGGTTCTTATATTGTAAATATGAACACAGGAGAAAGAGAAAGAGTTGGTCGTTTAGTTAGAATGCACGCTAATCATCGTGAAGAAATTAGTGAGGTTTTTGCCGGTGAAATTGCTGCTGTGGTTGGTTTAAAAAATACATTTACTGGACACACGTTAGTTTCAGAGGAACGAAAAGTACTTTTGGAAAATATTGTTTTCCCTGAACCAGTTATTTCTGTTGCGATTGAACCAAAAACTAAAGTTGACCAGGAAAAAATGGGTATGGCTTTACAAAAGTTAGCAGAGGAAGATCCAACTTTTCAAGTAAAGACTGATGAAGAGACTATGCAAACTATAATTTCAGGAATGGGAGAATTGCATTTAGATATTTTAGTTGATCGCATGAAAAGAGAATTTAAAGTAGAAGCAAATATTGGTGCTCCACAAGTTGCTTACAAAGAAACTATAAAAAAGAATGCTGAAGCTGAAGGAAAGTATGTTCGTCAATCTGGTGGTCGTGGTCAGTACGGGCATTGTTGGCTTAAGGTTGAACCAAGAGCATCAGGTGAAGGGTTTGAATTTGAAGATGAGATTAAGGGTGGTGCTATTCCTCGTGAATACGTTCCGGCAATTGAAAAGGGTATAAAAGAAACAATGGCCAAGGGTATTCTAGCTGGTTATACCATGATTGATATCAAGGCAATCGTTTTTGATGGTTCTTTCCATGAAGTTGATTCTTCTGAAGCTGCTTTTAAGATTGCTGGTTCATTAGGTTTTCAAGAAGCTTGTCGAAGAGCTGAATTGATTTTGCTAGAACCAATTATGAAAGTTGAAGTGGTTATGCCTGAGCAGTATTTAGGAGATGTTGTTGGTGGATTAAATTCAAAAAGAGCACAAATTAATGAGATGAAAGATAGAGTAGGTGGGTTAAAGGTTGTTGAAGCAGAGGTGCCGTTAGCTGAAATGTTTGGTTATACAACAACATTACGATCTGTTACTCAAGGAAGAGGAAGCTCGGCTATGGAATTTTTAAAGTATTCTCAAGTGCCAAGTAATGTAGTTGAGGAAATTATTAAAAAAAGACAAGGTGCTAAATAAAATAATTAAACTTTATGTTGAGTTGGCAAAAAATTATAAATTTAATTGAAAAAACTCACGACAAAGTTATCGTTTTGGATGAAAAAACTGAGCAAGGTTATGTGATTATGCCATTAAGTAAGTATGAGAAGATTTTAGGTGATTTTGAACCAGAAAAAATATTGACAGAAGCTGAAAGTTTAGATAGAATAAATCGCGATATATCCATGTGGCAATCTGATTGTTCTGATTATATTGAAAATCCTATTCGTTCTGATCTCGAGGAAGATCTTGAAGAAGAAAAAGCTGAAGCAGAAGATTACTATTACATTGAACCAGTTGAATAATGTTTTGTGTTTGTATTTTCTAAATTTTGTGATATAATATTTTATAATTAAATCAATAATAATAATTTAGGCGATTGGATTATAACTCCGCCTTGAAACGGAGGTCGCTAAATGGAGAATAAGAAAATGAGTGAACTATTTAACAGAGAAAAACCTCACGTAAATGTGGGAACAATTGGTCACGTTGACCATGGTAAGACTACTTTAACAGCAGCTATTTTGAAGTATTTAGTTACAAAAGGTGGCGTTGCTCAATCTAAGGATGTGGATCAAATTGATGCTGCTCCAGAAGAAAAAGCACGTGGTATTACTATTGCAACTGCTCACGTAGAGTATGAAACTGATAAACGTCATTATGCACACGTTGATTGTCCAGGTCATGCTGACTATGTTAAAAATATGATTACTGGTGCTGCTCAAATGGATGGTGCTATCTTGGTAGTTGCGGCTACTGATGGTCCTATGCCTCAAACTAGAGAACATATTTTGTTAGCTAGACAAGTTGGTGTTCCATGTATCGTAGTATTTTTAAATAAAGTTGATTTAGTTGATGATTTAGAACTAGTTGATTTAGTTGAAGAAGAAGTTAGAGATTTGCTGAAAAAATATGAATTCCCTGGTGATGAAACTCCAATTATTCGTGGATCAGCTTTGAAAGCTTTAGAAAATCCTTCAGATCCAGAAAAAACTAAGTGTATACAAGAGTTGCTAGATGCTATTGATTCATATGTTCCAGAGCCTAAGCGTGATGTTGATAAACCATTTTTATTACCAATTGAAGATGTTTTTTCTATTGAAGGACGTGGAACAGTAGTAACGGGAAGAATAGAAAGAGGTGTAATTAAAGTAAATGAAGAAGTTGAAGTTATTGGAATTAAACCAACACAAAAAACTGTAGTTACGGGTGTGGAAATGTTTAATAAAACTTTGAATGAAGGTCGTGCTGGTGATAATGCTGGAATTTTGTTACGTGGTTTGAAAAAAGACGACGTAGAAAGAGGTCAAGTTTTAGCTAAACCAGGAAGTGTTACTCCTCATACTGAGTTTGAATGTGAAGTTTATGTTTTGACTAAAGATGAAGGTGGCCGACATAAACCATTCTTTAAAGGATATAAACCACAATTTTATATTGGAACTACAGATGTAACGGGTGATGTCACTCTTCCGGAGGGGATTGAAATGGTTATGCCTGGGGACACTATAAATAAGTTAGGTGTTAAGTTGATTACACCAGTTGCGCTAGAAGAACAACAGAGGTTTGCTATCCGTGAGGGTGGACGAACTATTGGCGCGGGTGTTGTAACAAAAATTATTAACTAATTTTGATGGCAATGGCAGATACAAAAAAAACAATTAAATCAGAGGTTGCAGAGGAAGGTGTTCAAAGAATTAGGATCAAGATTAAAGCATATGATCACAAGATTATTGATCAGTCTACTCAGACTATTATTGAGGCTGGCGAAAGAACTGGGGCTACTATTAAGGGTCCAATACCTTTACCAGTTGAAAAGAAAAAGTATACTGTAAATCGTTCAACTTTTGTTCATAAAGATGCCCGAGATCAATATGAGATGAGAACTCATAAGCGTTTAATCGATATTTTAAATCCTAGTGCGAAAACTATTGATTCTTTGATGAATTTAAACTTACCTGCAGGTGTGGATATTGAGATCAAAATGTAAGTAAAATTAGCTAAAAATTTAAATAGCTAAGTAGACACTTGACAAAGTCTTAAATATCTATTAAAATTCTTACTGAAATGAGCTAATTTTGGCTTTCAATTTTATTTGCTGTGCTTTGGTAACCACTTTGATAGTGAAGTGCCTCAGAACAAAAAAATAAATTTAAGGGTAGATGTTATTGAATATTATTATTTATCTAATTTAATCGACTTAAGATATATCCGGTAAAACAAAAGGGCCGGGCCTTAGTCCGTCCCTTTTGTTTTATAAAAATGCAATTATATTATGAAATGTATTATTGGAAAAAAAATAGAAATGACACAAAAATTTACCGAAGACGGTAATGCTGTACCTGTTACAATTGTAACAGTTGGTCCTTGTGTTATTTTAGATAAAAAAGAATATTCTGAACATAAATCAATTCAGATTGCATTTGATTTAGTCGATTCAAAGAAAGTAAATAAGCCTTTAAGAGGTTTCTTCAAGAAAGTTCTTGGAAAAGATGAAAATTATAGAACTGTGAAGGAATTTAAAATGAGTAAAAATGATGTAATGTTTGATAAATTAGAGAGTGGGCAAGTATTAAACGCTAGTATATTCAATGTTGGAGATATTTTAAGTGTACAAGGAAGATCAAAAGGAAAGGGGTTCCAAGGTGTTGTTAAAAGACACGGATTTAAAGGGTCTCCTGCTTCTCATGGACATAAGGATCAATTAAGAATGCCTGGTTCTGCTGGTGCTACTGGACCTGCTCATGTGTTTAAGGGAACTAGAATGGGTGGACATATGGGTGATGAAATGGCAACTATTAAAAAATTAGAAATTATTGATATTGACTTAGAAAATAATGAAATTTGGATTAAGGGAGCGGTTCCTGGTCATAAAGATAGTTTGCTTTTTATTATGGCTGAAGGTGATTTTGAAATTCCTAAGATTGAAGAAGAAAAAGTCAATATGCCGGTAGTTGAGGCTGAATCTGAAAACAAAGAAGAAGTAAAAAATGAAGAAATCGTAGAATCTTCTGTTACTAAGGTTTCGGAAAATGAAAATGAGGTTAAAAAAGTTAATGAAGAAGAAAATAAGCAAGAAAAAAAGGAAGAAGCAAAAGAATAAATAATTTTTGTTATTTTGCTTTTTGTTTTTATATATGATTAAAGCTAAATTATTAAATCAAAACGGTGAAGAAAAAGGTGAAGTTACATTAAATTCAGATATTTTTGAAGTTGCAATAAAAAAAGGATTGGTTCACCAAGCGTTGCAAGCTTTTATTTCTAACAAAAGACAGATTATTGCAGATACAAAAGATAAAAGTGAAGTTAGAGGTGGAGGAAAAAAACCTTGGCGTCAAAAAGGTACTGGAAGAGCAAGACATGGTTCAAGTAGATCACCGATTTGGAAGGGTGGAGGTGTAACTTTTGGGCCAACTTCTGAAAGAAATTTTACTAAATCGTTAAATAAGAAAATGAGGAACAAAGCTATTTTTATGGTTTTATCAGATAAAGCAAAAAATAGTTTAGTTAATGTAGTTGAAGAGTTCCAATTAGCAGAAATCAAAACAAAGTCTATTGCTGATTTTCAAAAGAAAACAAAATTAAATAAGGTATTAATTGTAATAGAAAAGATGGACAAAAATATTGCATTGTCGGCTAATAATTTACCGAAAGTTAATGTTATTGCTGCTGATAGTGTTAATATTTATGAACTTTTAAAGTTTAATAACGTAATGTTCACAAAAGGAGCATTAACAAAATTTGAGAAAGTCTATCTAATAAAAGAAACAAAATAGAAAGAAGTTAAATAAATATGAGTGGTTTACTAAATAAAATATTCAAATCTGATGAGGAAAAAGAGGTTGATGCAAAAAAAAGCAACAACAAGTCTTCTGATCCAACAGCTGAAGTGAAATCTCCTGCTGAGTTTAAGAGTGGGTCAATTACAAAACAAAGTGAACCGAAAATTGTTGAAGTAAAAGAAGTAAAACAAGAAAAAGCAGTGGTCAAGAGAGTTAAGGTTCAAAAAAAGGATGATCCAGAAATATACAAAATTCTTATCGAACCATTAATAACTGAAAAGGCAACAGATTTAATGCAATTAAATAAATATTGTTTTATAGTTCCAGTTTCAACTAATAAATCAGAAGTTGTGAAAAAAGTAATGAATTTATATGGAGTAAAGCCCGTAAAAGTAAATTTTATTAGAAAGAAAGGTAAAAGGGTAAGATATGGAAGAAGGTTTGGTAAAACAAAAGATTTTAAAAAAGCAATTATTACTTTGCATCCTGAAGACAAAATTGAAGTTTACGAAGGAGTATAAATATAAATTAATATGTCAATAAAAGTTTATAAACCGATTTCAAATGCAAGACGAAAGATGAGTATCATCGATTCTTCTGGTTATAGTAAGAAAAAACCAGAGAAAAAATTATTAAAAGCATTAAAGAAATCTGGTGGAAGAAATAATTCTGGAAAAATAACTGTAAGACATCACGGTGGTGGTGCTAAACGTTTTTATCGACTTGTTGATTTTAAGAGAAATAAGTTTGATATTCCTGCAACTGTAACAGCCTTAGAATATGATCCAAGTCGTTCCGCCAAAATTGCTTTATTAAAATATAAAGATGGTGAAAAAAGATATATTATTGCTCCAGCAAATTTAAAAGTTTCTGATATCGTTTTGTCTTCTCAGGCGAAGGTAGAAGTTAAGGTTGGAAATGCAACAAGATTAGAATTTATTCCAATTGGTACATTAGTTTCTTGTGTAGAACTACAACCAGGTAAAGGTGCTGAAATGGTTAGAAGTGCTGGTTCTTGGAGTAAGCTTATGGCAGTTGAAGGAAAGTTTGCACAATTAAGAATGCCATCATCTGAAATCCGGTTAGTGTTAAAGGAATGTCAAGCAACGATTGGTCAAATCAGTAACCCTGAACATATGCATATTAAGATTGGTAAGGCTGGAAGAAAAAGACATATGGGAGTAAAACCAACAGTTAGGGGTAAAGCTATGAACCCAGTAGATCATCCACACGGAGGTGGAGAAGGAAATTGTCCTATAGGATTAAAGCATCCAAAAACTCCTTGGGGTAAGCCAGCTTTAGGTGTAAAGACAAGATTAAAGAATAAACAATCAGATAAATTAATTCTTGCACGAAGAAAGAAAAAGAGAAGAAAATAATTTTTAATATTTATGTCAAGAAGTATAAAAAAGGGACCATATATTGATGAAAGATTGCTAAAAAAGGTTAGCAAGGCTACACCTGGTGATGTTATCAAAACATGGTCAAGAAGTGCAATTATAACTCCTGAAATGGCTGGGCATGTTTTTGGTGTTCATAATGGGAAAACACATATTGAAGTTTCTGTAATTGAAAATATGGTTGGACATAAGTTAGGAGAATTTTCACCAACAAGAAAATTTGTTTCGCATGGTGGAAAAATGGCCAAAGATCAAACAAAGGGGAAAAAATAAATTAGATATTAGTTATAATATAATATGCAAGTAAAAGCTAAAGCAAAATACTTAAGAATTTCGCCAAGAAAAGCTAGACTCGTCGTAGATTTAGTTCGTGGTTTAGATATTGATCAAGCTTTTAACAAATTAGCTGTAACAAATAAGAAAACAGTTGATTTTGTTGAAAAATTGTTACAATCTGCCGTAGCTAATGCAGAGCATAATTATGAATTAAAAAGGGAAAATTTATTTATCAAAGAGATGACGGTGGATGATGGTCCAATCAATTATAGATGGATGCCAAGAGCTTTTGGTCGAGCTACTCAATTAAGAAAGAGGACTTCTATTGTTTGTGTAACGTTAGATGAAAAAGTTCCAACGTTAGAAAAGAAAAAGAAAGAAGAAAAACAGATTGAAACAATTAAAACTGATAAAACAAAAAATGATGATGTTGTTGAAATAGTGAAAGAAAATATAAAAACAGAAAATATAAATAGTGAAGTCGAGCACAAAGAGACTAGCAAGGATTTACCAAAAAATAAGGGTCGAAATGCCCAAAAGCAAGAAAAATTACAAGGTAAAGATAAGGGGGTATTTAAAAAGATGTTTAGAAGAAAGGCGGGAATGTAATTTTATATATAAAGGAACTCAAAGTAACCAAAATATATGGGAAAAAAGATTAATCCAAAAATATTCAGAATAAAACAAAACAAGACATGGGATTCTCGTTGGTTTTCGAATAAAAAAAATTACACTAAATTTTTAAAACAAGATATTGAAATCAAGGAATTTTTAAAGAAAAAATTACTAAACGCTTTTATTTCAACTGTTAATATAGAACGAACTAGTAAAGATATGAATGTGATTATTTATTCAGCTAGACCTGGTGTAATCATCGGTCGAAGCGGAGTAGGCGTGGAAGACATGAAAAAGGAAATAAAAATGAAATTTTTAAAAGATAAAAATGCTAAATTAAATATTAGTATTAAAGAAGTTAGCGAACCAAATTTAGATGCCAATATTGTTGCAAATAATATTAAATTTGAATTAGAAAAGCGTGTACCGTTTAGAAAGGTAATGAAGCAAACAATTAGTAAGGTAGAAAAAGCTGGAGCAAAAGGAATAAAAATTGGCTTGGCAGGTAGGTTGAACGGAGTAGAAATCGCTAGATCTGAAATGTTGATTTCTGGCAAGGTACCATTGCACACACTAAGAGCAGATATTGATTATTCTTTAGTTGAAGCAAATACTATTTTTGGTGTAATCGGAATTAAGGTTTGGATATATCGAAAAGATGTTTTTGATAAAAAAAATCAAAAGTCAGAAATTAAGAAAAATGATCAAACAAATACAAAAAAAGAAGTAGTAAGTGAAAAAGAAGTAAAAGAAAATAAAGAAGTTTAAATAATTAAATATGTTAACCCCTAAAAAAGAAAAACATAGAAAATGGCACAAAGGACGTGGCCGAAATAAGAACATGAAGGCATCAAGAAGCACTTCAGTTGACTTTGGACAATTTGGTCTAAAGGCAATTACTGAAGCTTGGATTTCTTCAAAGCAAATTGAAGCTGGACGTCGTGCAATTACACGTTATGTAAAACGTGGAGGTAAAGTTTGGATAAGAATTTTTCCTGATAAACCAGTAACATGTAAGGGGTCTCAAGCAACTATGGGTAGTGGAAAAGGTTCTCCTGATCATCATGTCGCTGTGGTTCGCCCTGGCACTGTTGTTTTTGAAATGTCTGGTGTAACAGAAGAAATTGCTAAAGAAGCGCTAAGATTAGCTGGGCATAAATTACCTGTAAAAACAAAATTTGTAACAAAGCAATAAATATGGATATAAAAGAATTACAAAAAAAATCTGATGAGGAATTGTCAAAAATATATATGGAGTTTTGTGCGAAAAGACAACATCTTGGTTTTAAAGTATCAAATAAACAGCATAAAAATGTGCGAGATTTAAGAGATATAAAAAAGACTATTGCACGAATTTTGACTTTACAAAAACAAAGAAATGCTGACTCAGATATTGAAGTTTCTGCTGAGAAAGTTGAAAAATAATAATATACTATTGAAAAATATAATATGAGTGAAGTAAAAGAACAACTATATAGACAATTAACTGGTGAAGTTACCAGTACTAAAATGGATAAAACCGTTGTAGTTAAGATTGAACGTTTAGTTAGACACAAGGTTTATAAGAAACAGTATAGTGTCAGTAAAAAATATAAGGCACACGATGAAAAGAATGAATGTCAGGTTGGAGATGTTGTAGTTATTCAGGTTTGCAGACCATTAAGTAAGTTTAAGAAATGGAGATTTATAAAAAAAGTTAAATAAGTAAGAATATATTTAGTGATTAAGTATTAATATATGATTCAAGTTCAAACAATTCTAAGATCAGCTGATAATTCTGGTGCCAAAAGATTAATGTGCATCAAGGTTATGAATGGTTATAAAAAGCGTTATGCCAGAGTTGGTGATATGGTAACTGTGTCAGTGAAAGAAGCAAAACCACATAGCATGGTGAAGAAGGGTGAAGTTTTGCATGCTGTAGTCGTTAGAACAAAAAAAGAGAAAAGAAGACCTGATGGATCTTATATTAGATTTAGTGACAATGCGGTTGTTATTATAGATAAAACATCAAAAGAACCAAAAGGTACTCGTATTTTTGGTCCGATTGCTAGGGAAGTAAGGAAAAGAGGTTTTAGTAAAATAATTTCATTAGCTCCAGAAGTTTTATAAATATATGAAAATAAGAAAAGGTGACAAAGTTCAAATCTTGAAAGGTAAGGACAGAGTCAAAAAAACTAAAAAAGGTGAAAAGAAAGAAAAAGGTAATCAAGGCAAGGTTGTCCAAGTTATACCTGAAAAAAACAAAGTGGTTGTTGATGGCCTTAATTTAAGATATAAACATGTTAGACCTAAAAAGGAAGGTGAAAAAGGTCAAAGAATTCAGTTTCCTGCCGCTATCAATATTGCCAATGTTATGTTGGTTTGCCCTAAGTGTAATAAATCAACAAGAATTGGTTATAAATTACTTGATTCAGACGTAAAGGGAAGAAAAAAAATTAGAATTTGTAAAAAATGTTCAGAATCTATTGACTAAAAATATTATTAATATGAATAATTTAAAACAACAATACCAGAAGACTGTGGTGAAGGCTTTACGAGAAAAGTTTAACTACAAGAATATTATGGCTGTTCCAACTTTGGAAAAAGTAGTCTTAAATGTGGGGCTTGGGGCTGGTCTAAAGGACAAAGAGTATATTGCTGCTGTAAAGAAAACTTTAGAAAAAATCAGTGGTCAAAAACCAGTTGAAACTCTTGCTAAAAAATCAATTTCAAATTTTAAGATAAGACAAGGTAATGTTGTTGGTGTTAAGGTAACTCTTCGTGGTGAAAGAATGTGGGATTTTATTGAAAAATTGATTAAAGTAACATTACCACGTGTCAGAGATTTTCGAGGAATTTCTAATAAAGCATTTGATAAAAATGGAAATTATACATTAGGTTTTAAGGAATACATTTCTTTTCCTGAAATTAATCAAGACGAAGTTGATCGATTCCACGGTTTAGAAGTATGTGTAAAAACAACAGCTGAAACAGAAAAAGAAGGAAGATCATTACTTAAAGAATTAGGTTTCCCATTAAAGAAAGAGGATAAATAAAAATTATTATAATATGTCAACAAAGGCACAATACGTAAAATCACAAAGAACACCAAAATTCTCAAGCCGAACAGTGAGACGTTGCTGGAGATGTGGAAGAGTCCATGGCTACATGAGAAAATTTGGTTTATGCAGAATTTGTTTTCGAGAATTGGCTGAAAATGGAGAGTTACCTGGTATTACGAGAAGTAGTTGGTAATAACAATAATAAATTATTTCAATAAATCAATATTTATTTATATTTCAATATGACAATGACAGACCCAATTGCAGACATGTTAACAAGAATAAGAAATGCCTCAATGGTAAAAAAGGCAGAGCTTTTAATTCCATATTCAAAATTAAAGTTTGCAATTGCTAAAATTTTAGAAAAGGAAAAATACATTATTTCAGCTGAAAAGGTTGATCAAGGTTTTCGATTTATTAAAATTTCATTAAAATATGAAGATAATAAACCAGTAATTAGTAAAATCAGCCGAATTAGCCGAGTTGGCCAGAGAATTTATGTAAAGAAAGATGAATTGCCTAGAGTTTTGAATGGTTATGGTCTAGCAATTGTTTCTACGTCTAAGGGAGTAATGACAAATAGAGAAGCTTCGAAGCTAAATTTAGGTGGTGAAGTAATTTGCGAGGTTTATTAAATATACTATATGTCTAGAATAGGTAAAAAAACAATCATAATTCCAAGTGGTGTTGATGTAAAAGTCGATGGTAGTTTAGTTATTGTAAAAGGTCCAAAAGGTGAATTGCAACAAGAAATTCATAAAATAATTACTTTGGAAATTAATGATAATAAAATTGATGTTAAAGTTCCAAACGAAGAAGCGAATGATCAGAAAGCACTTTGGGGACTTTTTAGAACATTAATAAATAATATGATTGTTGGCGTAACTGAAGGTTTTGAAAAAAAGCTAGAAATTAATGGTGTTGGTTATAAAGCTTCTATGAATGGACAAAAATTAGTTTTGAATGTAGGTTATTCTCATCCTGTTGAATTTAATATTCCAGAAGGTATTAATTGTAAAGTTGAAGCCAATGTTGTAACTATTGCTGGAAGCAATAAACAACTGGTTGGTGAAGTTGCTGCTAATATTAGAAAAGTCAGAAAGCCAGAACCATATAAAGGAAAAGGGATTAAATATAGTGATGAAATAATTAGACGTAAAGCAGGAAAGGCTGCAGGAAAGGCCGCTGCTTAAACTAAAGTTTTAATTATATGAAAGATAAAAATAAGATAAAGACAAATAAAATTCAATTACGAAAAAATAGAACAAGAAAAAAGATTGCTGGTGGTTCAACATTACCAAGATTATCTGTATTTCGAAGTCTAAAGCATTTTTATACTCAAATTATTGATGATAAAGCTGGAAAAACTGTTTGTTCTGCTTCTGATAAAGAAATTGATAAAAAGGGTAAAAAACCGATTGAAATTGCAAAGTTAGTTGGAGAATTAATTGCTCAAAAAGCGTTGGATAATAAAGTTGAGAAAGTTGTTTTTGATAGATCTTCTTACCAATATCATGGACGAGTAAAGGCTGCAGCTGAAGGAGCAAGAGAAAAAGGATTAAAATTTTAATTATACTATCTATAAATTCTATATACTATGGCAAAGAAAGAATTCAAAAAAAGACCTAAACAAGAACAAGAGTTTGATCAAAAGATTATTGACCTTGCTCGTGTAACTCGTGTGATGGCCGGAGGTAAACGTTTAAGATTCCGAGCTTGTGTTTGTATTGGAGATAAAAAAGGTAGAGTTGGAATTGGCTTGGCAAAAGGAGCAGATGTTTCTTTGGCAGTTAATAAAGCTGTAAATAGAGCAAAAAAGACATTAGTAAGGGTTCCAATAATAAACGAAACTATTCCTCATGAAATTAGAATAAAAGAAAAAGCAGCAAAATTAATGCTTAAACCAGCGCCAAAAGGTACTGGTATAAAAGCTGGTGGTGCTGTCCGAGTTGTTTTAGAAATGGCTGGTGTCCCAAACATTGTGGCTAAGATTATGGGAACAAATAACAAAGTTAGTAATGTAAAAGCTTTACTTACTGCTTTTCAATCTTTTAAAGAAAAGAAGGTAAAAGTAAAAACTGTTAAGAACGCTACTGATTCACAAGAACTTGAAGTTAATAAAAAAGATGATTTGAAAAGTGAAAATAATAAAGTAAAAGTAGAAGATAAACAATAAGAAATATGTCTTTAGCATTAAATAACATCAAAAATAAACCAAAGAATAGAAAAAGAGTGGGTAGAGGCAATGCTTCTGGTCATGGTACTTATAGTTGCCGAGGATTAAAAGGGCAAAGATCAAGAAGTGGTGGTAAAGGTGGGTTGAAATTAAAAGGATTTAAGCAAAATTTACTAAATATGCCAAAATTTGCTGGCATGAAGACTAGATTTGCCAAAGCTCAGATTGTTTTGCTTTCTACTTTGGATAAAAACTTTTCAGATGGTGACAAAGTTACTCCTGGTTCATTGCTTAAAAAAGGATTAATAGATACAATCAGTAAGAAGGTTAAAATATTGGCACATAATGAAAAAGATAATATAACAAAGAAATTAGAAATTATTGACTGTAATATTTCGGCTACAGCTGAAGAAAAAATTGTTAAGGCTGGTGGGCGTGTTGTAGATGTATTGGATGAAAAAGAAGATGGAACAAAACAAGAAAAAACAAAATAAGATTTTTTTATAGCTTCAAAATTTAGTAGAAAAAGCAAAAATTATGTGGGAAAAATTATCACAAATTTGGCGACTTAAAGACTTACGTAATAAAATATTATTCGTTTTGGGAATGCTAGTTGTTTTTCGATTAGCTGCACATATTCCGATCCCTGGCGTTAATGTTGAAAATTTGCGTGAGTTTTTTGGTTCAAATCAAATATTAGGATTATTAAATTTGTTTTCAGGTGGTGGCATGCAGAACTTTTCAATTGTTATGATGGGTGTTGCCCCTTATATTACGGCTTCAATTATTTTCCAATTATTAGGAATGATTATTCCTAAAATTGAAGATATGCAAAAAGAAGAAGCTGGTAGACAAAAAATTAACATGTGGACAAGGGTAGCAACTGTTCCATTGGCGATTCTTCAAGCCTACGGTATGATTGCGATTCTAAGACAATCAGCTAAGCCAATTGTTGAAAGTACTGATTTTTTTAGTATGGCAGCTATGTTAATTACTATTACAGCTGGAACATTATTCTTAATGTGGATTGGTGAACTTATTACAGAAAAGAAAATTGGAAATGGTATTTCATTATTAATTTTTGCTGGAATAATTGTTCGTGTACCAACTGCATTACAAGCTGTTGTTGTCAATTTTAGCCAAGAGCAAGTAATTAATTTATTAGTATTTGCTTTCATTGCAGTAGTTACAGTTGTTGGTGTTGTAATAATTAGTGAAGGTCAGAGAAATATTCCAGTTTCATATGCGAAAAGAGTAAGAGGTATGAAAATGTATGGTGGTATGAATACTCATTTACCAATAAGAGTAAACACTGCTGGAGTAATTCCAATTATCTTTGCAATTTCAATAATTTTATTCCCATCAATGGTTGCCCAGTTTTTGGTCAGAGTTGATTCTGCTTGGGTAAAAGCTATTAGTGAAGGAGTTATTTCTTTGTTTAACAATCAGCTATTTTACGGAATATTATACTTTTTATTAGTTTTTGGATTTACATATTTTTATACTGCGGTAATTTTCCATCCTTATCAGATTGCAGAAAATTTACAAAAAAATGGTGGTTTTATTCCTGGTATTCGTCCTGGTTCACAAACAGCTGAATATTTGCAAAATACAATTAGTCGAATTACTTTGACTGGTGCTTTGTTTCTTGGTTTAATTGCTGTTTTGCCACTTGTAATGCAACAAGTATCAGGATTGCAATCAATGGTAATTGGTGGTACAAGTATATTGATCGTTGTTAGTGTAGCGATTGAAATGGTAAAACAAGTAGAATCACAATTAACAATGCGAGATTACGAAGGTTTTTAATCAATTCAAAATATTGAAAAAAATACTGGAGTTTCTCCAGTATTTTTGATATACTCTAAACGTAATAATTAAATAACTTATGAAAAATTTGTATATATTTGTTGGTCCTCCTGGCTCGGGAAAGGGGACACAGGCCAGTTTGTTATATAAAAAATTCAAAATAAAGAGTTTTTCTCCTGGCGAAATATTAAGACAAGAAATCAAAAAAAAGACAAAATTTGCCAAACAAATAAAGCCAATTATGGAAAAGGGAGAATTGGTTGCTGAGGATAAAGTGGCTGATATAATTATAGAAAAATTAGGAAGATTGCGTAGTTCAATTATTTTGGATGGTTTTCCTCGAAGTGTTTATCAAGCAAAAAGGTTAGATGATTATTTTCAAAAAAATACAGGAAAATATAATGTAATAGTTTTTGAATATAAATTAACAGAAAAGCAAATTTTAAGTAGAATTGCTGGCCGAAGACATTGTGAGTGTGGAGAAATTTATCATGTTGATTTTCGACCACCTAAAATATCGAACTTGTGCGATAAGTGTAAAAGAAAATTAGTTATTCGAGCTGATTCTCGGTTGGATATAGTAAAAAACAGAATTAAAGTTTATAAAAAAGGGACTATGCCGATTGTTAGATTTTTTAAGCAAAGAAAATTTTATAAATATCATTCAATTGATGCAAGTCAATCAATCGAAAAAGTTTTTCAGGCAACAATTAAAATTATTAAATAAATAAATATACCAAGATTGGATCAGTATACTTCGACTGTAATCTAAATATTTATAACAACCAAATGAGTTTACTAAAAAGTCAAAGTGAAATAAAAACATTAAAAGTAGGAGGTAAAATTTTAGCTGATATTTTGAATAAAGTATCGCAAATTGTTGCACCTGGTGTTACAACGCAAGAGTTGGCTGATTATGCTGAGGAATTAATTATTGTAGCAGGAGGCCAACCTTCTTTCAAAGGTTATGGCGAACCACCATTTCCAAGTGCTTTATGTACATCTGTAAATGCTCAATTGGTGCATGGAGTACCAAGTAATTATGTTTTGAAGAAAGGTGATATTATAAGTTTAGATATTGGCATGCGCTATCCAAAAAATAATGGATTATTTACAGATATGGCCGTAACTGTACCCGTTGGTTCTATTGATAAAGAGACGGAGCGTTTACTAGCTGTAACAAAAAAATCATTAGAAATTTGGACTGATAATCTTCGGGCTGGAATTAACTTGTATGAGGTTGGGGGGCTGGTTCAAACTTACATTGAAAAAGAAGGTTTTTCAGTTATCCGTGATATGGTTGGTCATGGTGTAGGACATGCTGTACATGAAGATCCTGCTATTCCTAATTATTACATTCGGGGAGAATTTACATTAAAAGAAGGTATGGTGTTAGCTCTTGAACCAATGGTTAGTATGGGTGATTATAGAATTAAAACTCATAGCGATCATTGGACAGTTACGCCAATTGATAATAGTTTAACTGCGCATTATGAGCACACAGTAGTTATTACAAAACATGGTTGTGATATTATTACAAAATAAGCATAAAAAAATAGCGAAATTGTTTTTACTTGAGGCTTAAATCTTGTTAGCTAGAATTGTATGAATTATTTGGCAATTGATTGGGGAAAATCAAAAATTGGGTTAGCCACCGGAAATGAAGAAATGAAAATGGCCAGTCCTTTTTTAATTTTAAAAAACGATAAAAATTTGTTTATTGAATTGGAAAAAATTATTACTGATCAAGATATCGAAGCTGTAGTTATCGGTCGACCGATTAGTTTGGCTGGTGGAAAAATTATGTCAGAGGAATTTAATTTTTTTATAGAAAAGTTTAAGGATTTGAAGGTTGAGATTATTTTGGAAGATGAGAGATTATCAACAAAAATGGCACAAAGTATGATGCATGATTTTAAAAAAAGCGACAAAGCTAATGATGATGCTGTTGCAGCTTGTGTAATATTACAAAATTATTTGAGTAGACTCTGATATGGAGAAATTGCAAAAAACAAAGGGTTTGGTCCTTAGTAAAAAAAATTGGCGGGAAGATGACCTGCTTTTTTCTATTTTAACGGAAGATTTTGGAAAAATTATGGCGGTGGCAACTGGAGTAAAGAAAATTTCCAGTAAACTTAGAGGACATTTAGCTTCAGCTGGCATTGTGGAAATTTTATTTGTCCAAGGTAAAAGTTTTAAAAAAATTACCCACGCTTATTTAATTGAGCCAATTAAGTTTGAAAACAGTAAAGATTACTATTTGCTTAATGTAATTTATGAAATTTTGGATAAAGCAACTATTGAAGATGATTATAATCACGGTGTTTGGGAATTAACTACTTGGTTTTGTAAAAATATAGTAAATTATGAAAATTTTCAGCAAAGAATGTTTCTTTTAAATATTTATTTAATTAAATTGTGTCAAATTATTGGTTTTAAAATAAACGTTGAAAAAACTAAACTTGGTCAAGAAGTAATTGATTTAATTGAACAGATACAAAACACTCAACAGGAAAATTTTAAGGTAAAAAAAGAATATAATCGTAGACTACTTGTTTTTTTGGTTAGACATTTACAAAACAATTTGGAACAAAAGATTAATTCTTTGGAATTCATAAATAATTTATAATTTAAAAAGAAAAAAGAGGCTGTGAGTGCACAGACCTCTTTTTGTGTGGGGAGAATTTTTATATTATTTCGTTGGCCCTGATTTCAAGGCATCTTGGCAAGGACCAGAGCCACCAAGGACAGGGGTTTCGGGAAGTGGAAGTGCAGGACTTTTTGTCCACACAACCAAACCTCCAATCTTCTGGAAAACGAGTGTTATCCAAAGAAATTTTCAAATACTCTACGATCTTTTCCAAGGGGATCTTGGTTGGTTCAATGTTCGGGGTTGACAGACTTCCGTTCAGAATGAAATGTCCACCACGACCAGAACACTGGAAATACCAGATATTGCCTGGGCCATTGCCCTCCTTTGTGAGGTTTCTTGTTACTAGCGGTCGAATTTTCCGAATCAGCTGTTCTTCAAGGTTCAAAATTCGAAACAAGCTGAACAGCTTTACTCTGGCTTGAGTCTTGGTGTGAACCATGACTTGTCCATTAGATTTCTTTTGGACAATAATGTCCGCATTGACCCCTTTGCCAAAGCGTCCGGCCTTGGCAATTTCACTCATGTCAGATTCAATTACTAGCAGGGTCAATTTTTGGCCTTTGTGGCCTTTTATTTCCTCGATTTTGCCCTTTTTGACAATTTCTTGGAGTGCTTCTTGAAACTCCTCTTTTTGACGGAAAATTGCTTGCAAAATGTGGTTTTCCCACATTATAGGCAAATCTTCCTGACCAATATTTTTATAGTAATTGTTCAGGATTTCTCCTACACCGTTAAGTGAAAAAAGGTACTCACTTTTAGGTGTTTCAAAAAGAGCCGTGAACGCACTGACTGCCCAATTTAGATTTTTGATCTGGAAATTTGGGAAGACCCTCCGAAGCAGGTTGATTGCCGTACCAAGTCCAAGGCCGTGTTTCTTTGTGTCGACATCAACGTTGTTGACATCTTTGGCAAACACGTAGTCAAGAATGATCTTGACGTGTGGTTTGTCTTCGATGGGCAACGTTTTGGCCACCAAGGTAACAGCGCATTCATCAACTGCACGCAATATTCCTTTTTGGGGATTGGCGTGCTCGTTAAACTGACCATCGCCGATTCCGACTTCCACTGATCCATTCGGCGCATACTTCCGGAGCCATTCCTTTGTGCCAAACATTGTTAGCAAAACAACTGCTGAGGCTTCATCCGCGTGCGGATGGGCATGGGTTTGAAACATGATTTCTTGCCCAGCGACCGTGATCGGAAACTGGATCATGTTTTCGCCGATTTCAATGAATTGTACTTGATTCAAGAGACACCTCCAATAAAAAAAGTTGTTAATTTACAAAACTTTAACTTTGAATTATAGCATAGAATTGATAATTTGTCAATCGTAAAGAATAATTAAGATAATAAAGAGTGAGAAGATCCATAATTAAATTTGCATTCGGTTTATAAATGGCTTAAATTAGACAAAATCTAATGATTGTAAAATGTGTATTTATGTTTGGATTTATTACTCGACAAATTGAAAATATTTTGTTATTATTAACGCATATTTAGTTAGGGCCCGTAGCTCAGGGGTTAGAGCACCACGCTTATAACGTGGGGGTCATGGGTTCAATCCCCATCGGGCCTACCAATTTTTCACTAAAGCTACGAATGGCACGTCCATTTACGCTTGTGAGTTTTTGAATAATAAAATTTAAGGACGCTTAGCTCAGTTGGTTAGAGCGCATCGTTGACGTCGATGAGGTCAGAAGTTCGACTCTTCTAGCGTCCACCATGTAGTACATGCTTCGCATGACTACATGGTAAACCGATCTTAGGTCTACATGGTAAACCATAATAAAAAATTATTACGCATGTTTATAGAAAAAGTTATTTGGATCACAAGGTGAATTGCAAGAGAACCGTTTTAGGTTCTTTTTTGATTCAAGGAAAAACGCCAGCAAGGCTGGCGGAAAGTAAAGCTTTTGAAATGTGTAATTTATCCGACTAAAGCCGGGCGAATAGCTTGAGATACTTATTTTATTTTTAAGATAGTAATTTTTTGTTGTCGCCCTTCGGCATGCTCAGGGTGACAAAAGTTATTTTTTGTTTTGGTAGCTTGGTAATTAGTCATTATTTTGCTAATATATACTCATGCCAATTAAATTTTGTAAAAAAGCTAAAGAGGTGATAGACCTAGTAGAAAATTCTAATCGGAGTTTTTTTGTAACAGGAAAAGCTGGGACGGGTAAGTCAACTTTGCTTGAGTATATTCGTTTATATAATAAAAAGAAATCAGTAGTAATTGCGCCAACTGGTATTTCAGCGATTAATGTTAATGGTGAAACAATCCATTCATTTTTTAATTTAAAACCTGGTTATGAAAAAGATGAAGCAAGGAAAATGAAGATTGATGATAAAAAAAAACAAAAATTTGCTCGATTAAAAACAATTTTTTTGGATGAAGTTTCAATGGTGCGAGCTGATGTGCTCGATGCTATGGACATTGTGCTTCGTCGAGCTAGAGGTAATAATGAACCGTTCGGGGGAATTCAAATGGTTTTTTTTGGTGATTTATATCAATTGCCTCCAGTTATAACAAATGATGATCGTGAACAATTTTTTACTGAATATCCATCGCCGTATTTTTTCGCGGCAGAAGTTTTTCGAGGTCAAAAAAATATTTTTGACGTAGCGTTTGAATTGCTTATTATTGAACTAAATACGGTTTATAGACAAAAAGAGCGTAATTTTATTGATGTTTTGAATGCGGTCAGGGAAAATAGAGTAGAGGATAAACATTTACAATTATTAAATTCTAGAGTGAACAGAAACTTTATTCCGCCAGCAGATGAAAAATATATTTATTTAGTTACAACCAATGCTGAAGCAAAAAGAATTAATGAAATAGAAATGAAAAAATTAGGGCAGGAGGAACTACATTTTTCAGCTGAGCAAGAAGGCAAAGTGCCAAAAAGTTTATATCCGAATGATGAACAAATAACGTTGAGTGAAGGTGCTCAAGTAATGTTTATTTGCAATGATCGTGATCGTCGATGGGTGAATGGAACGCTCGGGCGAATTAAAGAAATTAGTTTAGAATATGATTATGAATTGGATCGCGAAGAGTATGTTATTCGAGTGGAAAAAGAAAATAAAGAAGTGGTGGAAGTTAAACGTCATGTTTGGGAAATCTCTAAATATGTTTTTAAAAGTGGACAGTTTGAACGAGAACAAATTGGTAAATATGAGCAAGTGCCTTTGCGGTTGGCGTGGGCGATTACAGTTCATAAAAGTCAAGGAAAAACATTTGAAAAGGTAATAATTGATTTTGGTCGTGGAACCTTTGCGCATGGGCAAAGTTATGTGGCTCTTAGCCGATGCACAACGCTTGAAGGTATGGTTTTGAAGCGTCCGATAAGTAGATCAACAATTATTATGGATCAGCAAGTTAGTGATTTTCATCAGGGGAATAAGATTTTTTAGTAAGTTTTAATCAGAGAATAGGAATAAGGTTAAAACTATAAAAATTACAAAGAAGATTTACTTGTTTATGTGTTAGCTGATAGTGAGTTTGTTGTTATTGTAAAATAACTTTGCGTAGGTTTTTGAAAGAAAAACCTTTGATTAAGAAAGTAATTTGTCCTTCGGAGAGTTGCTTTACGTTGTCGCCCTTCGGTAAACCTGCCTGCCGGCAGGCAGGCTCCTACCTTCGACAAGTCTACGGTAGGCAGGCAGGGTGACAATATGCCCTTTACCCTGAACCGTTTGATTGAAATGAAGATTGGCTTAGGGTAAAACCAGCCGTGCTATTTATGTATTTAGTAATAAATAAAATAAAATTGATAAATAATTTTAAATTTATGATTTCAATTTGGAAAAAAATTAAAGAAGAACCATTTAAAGCTGGTTTTCGTAAATTAATAAAAAAAACTTTTCAATTGTCGGATCAAAGAGTAGTGGATTTTGATATAAAAAATGAAGGTCCAGTGGTGTGTGCCTTGGTAATAACAAAAGATAACAAGGTTGTTTTGGTTAAACAGTTTAGACCTGGTCCAGAAAAAATATTATTAGAATTACCTGGTGGAATGATTGAAGCTGGAGAAGAGGCAGAAAAAGCAATGGCCAGAGAATTGCTTGAAGAAACTGGTTATGCTGGTGAAATTAAATTCGTGGGCACAAGTTTAGATTGTGCTTATTCAACTATGTTAAGATGTAATTTTGTGGTTATTAATTGTGAAAAAATACAAGAACAAAAGTTGGATGAAAACGAATTTGCTGAAGTCGTGGAGATGCCAATGGTTGAATTTCGAAAACATTTACAAACTGGAGAATTAACAGATATTGAAAGTGGTTATCTGGGGTTAGATTTTTTAGGATTGTTGTAAAAATTTTTTATAATATAATAATTATTGATTTATGACAAAATATATAATTCATGGTGGAGCTACCAGTATAAAAAATGAATCAAATAATAAATTTCATGCTGAATGTTTAGCTGGCTACGGACAGTTTGTTAAGTTTCTTTTGGTCTGTTATTCGCAGTTAGAGGAAAATTGGCAAACGTGTTTGGCTCAAGACAAAGAAAAATTATCAAAGGCCGAACCAGAGAAAATAATAGAGTTTGAAATTGCGAGTAAAGATCGAGAAGAATTTATCCAACAAATAAAAAGAAATGATATAATATTTTTGCGTGGTGGATTTACAGAAATGCTTTTTGCTGGTTTGCAAGGTTTGGAAAATAGAGTTGATTTGTTTGAAGAAAAAACTGTGGTGGGAACTTCAGCTGGGGCTTATTGGTTAAGTAAGTATTATTCCAGTCGTAGTTCTAATAAAATTAAACATGGTTCAGGTGTATTAAATATAAAAGTTGCTTGTCATTATACAGATGAATATAAAAACAAGGTTGAAGATTTAAAACATTATAAGGAAGATTTACCTGTTTACGTGCTAGCTGATAGCGAATTTGCTGTTATTGTAAAATAACTTTGAGTAGGTTTTGTAATTAAAAAGTGTACAATGTCATAGCCAAAAAAATGCCAATAAGCTGAGATGGAAAACTATTACAGATTAGAATAATTTTTTTTTCACCGCAACTGATTAAATCTATAAATATCTACAATTTGGCAAATTAACATACTTATCCCCAGGTTTCACCCAAAAAATACCGTATTACGCCTCTCCAAAATTACAACCGAATCAGGAATTTTGAATAAAAAATGTGCCTGCCTGCCGGAGCTTTATGCTAAGGCAGGTTCATATAGCACATTTTTTTGTTTTTAACAGGAGTGTTACAATACAATTATCTAAACAATAATCTAATAATTTTATGAAAAATCACACTCCAAAATCTACTAAAAATATTGTGCTTAATCCAGTTGAAAAGTTCCTTTACGCACTTTTCCCAGATCTATTTAATCGATATTTATTTCGCAGATATGGCGCGAAATCTATGGATCTTCGCTTAGCGGCATTTTTATTCACAAAAGGTCGTGAAAATCGAAGAGTTGATATCTTCCCGCGAGGCGGAAATCATGGTCGTAGTTTTGATCTTGTTTTGGATAATAAATTTTTAATGAGGTTTGAACAAGAGGGAGATCATTTTGAGTTGGAATCTCTTGATTTGGGTAAGTTTAGAGATTGCGAAACCACTTGCTTTGATTAATAGGAAAGAAATTAAGTTGTAAATTTAACTAAAATAATATAAAATAAAAGTAAGATTATTATTTTTAAATTATGTTTGAAAAAATTTTTGGAGGCAATAGAAAAACAGAAAAAAAATTTGAGCAAGAAGATCCTATTGATAAAAGTTTCCGTCAGGAAACAAAAGTTGAAGGTTTAATTTTAAAGGTTTATTATTCACGGACATTTAAGCAGTATGTGGTTTTTCTACCTGATGAGGCAACATTAAAAGAACTTGATGAAAAAGAAGCAGAGGCCTTACCTTGGAATGAATTTCCTGTTGGAAAAACTGTAGCTGAGGCTAAAGCTGCATATGATTATGTAGTTAGAATGGCTAGCGTTGTGGAAAACTCAGAAGCTCTGTTTCAGAAACTTGTGAGTTATCTTGATAAAAAACAAAACAATGTTGTTCAGATGGAAGATTGGATAAAAGCAAATAAATAATAGAAATCTACTAGAAATTGTGATTGTTGTAATTATTTCGTAATTAGAAAATTTTTTTAATTTAGAAATTAGTAATTTGTCATTTATTAGTTTAATTAGGTTAATTAGTATAATTAGAGTAATTCATTATTCATAATTCATTCAAATATGAGAATATTTTTAATCCACGGTTGGGACGGCTCACCAGCTGAACCTATGCACATTTGGTTGAAAGATAACTTAACCAAACTTGGTTTTGATTTTTTTGCACCAGACATGCCAAGACCCAGCAATCCAAAAGTTCAAGCTTGGGTCAGAGAAATTAATGAAGTTGTAATTGGTCCGAACGAACAAACTTATTTTATTGGTCATAGCATGGGTTGCCAAGCAATTTTGCGTTATTTAGAATCTCAACCAGATAAAATAAAAGTCGGTGGTGTGTTTATGATTGCACCATGGATGTTCCTTGACGACGACGCTATTGCGGAAGAAGGTAAACATGCTGTAGCTGTGCAAGAAGAATGGGAAGCAACAGCCGTTGAATGGGAGAATGTAAAAGATAAAACTAAAGAATTCGTTTGTCAGTTTTCTGATAATGATCCATTTGTACCAATAGAAAACGAAAATATTTTTGTTGAACATTTAGACGCAGATATAATTGTGGAAGAAAATAAAGGACACTTCACGGAGGCGGATGGAGTTACAGAAAATCAAACAGTAGTAGAGTGGTTTAGTGATAAAATTTAGTTTAATTAAATTATAAATTAGCCAAAATCTTGTGGCTTTTTTATTTTGCATAATTTTAATAATGTGCTATTGTCTTGTTACTTTTAGTTCTTTTTATCAACCCAAGGAGGCAAGAATGGAAATTAAAAACATTGGTGCTAAAGTAACACTTTTAGTCATTGGTGAGCCTAAGGACTGGGATGCATATTTGAAAATGTGTCGTAATTTAAGATCTGAGAAATTAAAGAATTATAATTATGTAATTGAAACTTATGAATCTTTGGCTGAGAATAATTTGCCAACCATTGATAGTGAAGTTGTGCTAGTTTTCTTGTTTTTCCCTCATTCTCATTGGAATAAGTATATTGAGTGCAAAGGTTATACAGGCCTTTATGGCAATTGCCAATTCTATCAAAAGTTTTTGCAGTTTTGGAGTAAAATTAATATGCTGATTCTCAGTCATTATCATGACAAAACTGTATATTACTTGAATCATCCTTTGTATATTTCAACGGATAGAGATAAGGAATTGACCAAACTTATATTGCAAGGTGCTGGCGTTAATGTCCCCGAGTCAATTTTTACCAGAGAGTATGAGCAAATTGTGCAGTTGGTGGAAGCTGGAGAAAATTTATATTTGAAAGTTCGTTATGGTTCTATGGGTAAAGGTATTACTTATGTGGAGCAGGGTAAATGGAGAACAAATTTTGAGTTTGTTGATGGAAAAATTGTCAACTGTGATTCAGAGTATAATTGGCGTTTTCATGACATTACTGGTAATGAACAGTTCTTACGTGAACTTTTGCAAAAAGATATTGTAATTGAAAAAGCAGTACCAACTGGACTTATTCGAGGCTTTCGGTATGATTTGCGTTTTTATGTTTTTCTTGGTCAGGTTTTGTATGTTTATGCTAGGGTTAATGATTCAGAAAGTGTAACAACGAACATTTCTCAAGGTGGACAAGGTCGTGATGCACGATTTTTACAAAATATTCCTCCTCGAGCCTTGGAAAAAGCCAAAAAGATTGCGATTAGAGCAGCCAAGGCTTTGGCTCTGGATTTGGCTGGGGTGGATGTTATGTTCAGTGCTGATTTCAAGCAAATTTATGTTGTTGAGTTGAATGCTTTTCCTGGGTATCCAAGTTCAAAGGGTTTTAACTTGTCCCGTAGAATTCTTGAAGTTCTTGATCAAACAGCTTGGGAAGTAAAATAAATAGAGATGAATAATAATGCGCCCGCATGAGGGCGTATTATTTTTGCTTAAAATTCAATTTTGTACTACTATTAATTCATGCCAATAATTGAAGTAAAAAATTTAACAAAGAAGTTTAAAGATTTCGTTGCAGTCGACGATATTTCTTTTTCAATTGAAAAAGGTGAAGTCTTTGCTTTCCTTGGTCCGAATGGAGCAGGTAAAACAACTACAATCAAAATGTTAACAACTTTACTAAAGCCAACGAGCGGGGATATTTATTTTGATGGTAAAAACATTGAAGAATACAATAAAGAAACAAGAGCTGGCATAGGTATTGTTTTCCAAGATCCAAGTTTAGATGATGAATTAACAGCTTATGAAAATATGTATTTTCATGCAGTTCTTTATGGTGTGACAAAAATTGGTCGAAAAGATAAAATTACTGAGTTGTTAAAATTTGTTGATCTTTGGGATCGGCGAGATGATTTAGTTAAAACTTTTTCTGGTGGAATGAAACGTAGATTGGAAATTGCCAGAGGCTTTTTGCATGAGCCAAAAGTTTTATTTTTAGACGAACCAACTCTTGGCCTTGATCCACAAACTCGAAATGTTATTTGGGAACGAGTTAAAAAAATAAACAAGGATAAACAGATGACCGTATTTTTAACAACTCATTATATGGTGGAAGCTGAACAAATGGCTGATAAAATTGCAATTATTGATCATGGAAAAATTATTGCTATGGGGACAGTTGATGAATTAAAAAAACAAACTCAGACAACGTCAGTTGAAGAAGCCTTTTTGAAATTAACAGGTAAGCAAATTAGAGCTGACGAAGCTAGTTCAGTCGATCAAATGAGGAATAGAAGAAAAATGTTTACAAGACGATAATTTATGACAACGATTTACATACTTTGGTTAAGACAAATAAAAAGATATTTCCGATCCAAATCAAGAATAGTTGGTTCACTTGGTCAGCCTTTGTTGTTTTTGGTTGCTTTGGGTTTTGGTTTTGGACCAATTTACCAAAAAGCAGGTGAAGGTAATTATTTAGATTTTTTGGCTCCGGGTGTAATCGCTATGAGCGTTTTGTTCACAGCTATATTTTTTGGTGTAGAACTGATTTGGGATAAACAGTTTGGTTTTTTAAAGGAAACATTAGTAGCGCCAGTTTCAAGGTTTAATATTATGCTTGGTCGGACTTTGGGGGGATCGACAGTTGCCACAATCCAAGGTGTAATTGTTTTCTTGCTAACTTTGTTGATCGGTTTTCGACCAAACTCTTGGGCTATGGTTTTGCTGGCCGTTGTGGTAATGTTTTTGATTGCTACAATCTTTACAGCTTTAGGTACTGCCATTGCCACTATTTTGAATGATATGCATGGATTTCAGTTAATAATGAGTTTTTTAGTCATGCCATTATTCTTTTTATCCGGTGCAATTTTCCCATTACAAGGTATTCCTCGGGCGCTAGAAATAATTGCTCGGATTGATCCTTTAACTTATGGAGTGGATGCTCTTAGGGCAACTTTGATTGGTCAATCATTTTTTAATTTTGGTTTAGATTTAACTATTTTATTAGGTTTGGGTGTTCTAATTTTAGCAGTTGGTAGTTTGTTTTTTTCCAGAATGGAAGTAAAATAATTTTAGAACAGTATTGACGATCTTTTTTTTATTAGGTAATCTTTTGAAGAGGCTATTTAATACAGGAGGTAGCATGCCTATTAAAAACAAAAGAAAAAAGGCTTTATTTCGGGGCGTATTTGTGTTTATTGTCATTCCAATTATTTTAGTAGCAGTTTCTCTATTTTTCTATTTTGATGCAAAGAAAGAAGTGTTCATGAAGGATTGTCCAGCTGGATCAATGGCTGTAGTTTTCAGAGGGATTGTTTCAGAACAAGATGAGGGAATTTTTGTGCGATTAGATATTAATGACAAACAGGAAGAAAGATATTTAAAAGGTATGGCAGGTGTGCCAGTAAATGGACAAGTTATTTGTGTTAGTGCTTTGTCTGATAAACCGTCTTTGCGTTTTGTTGGACAAATAAAAGAATAAAAATTCGCGCCCACATTTGGGCGTTTTTGTTATTTAAAATTTAGTATATCTAAGCTTGTTTTATTTTAATAGGGAACTTTTTATTTTTGGCATTTTTCGATTTATGGTGCTATAATAAAAATGATTTTTTAATTTTTAACGTTTACTGTTTGTTTTTAACTTTTAACTTTATAAACTTTTAACTTATTTATATGGGTATTTTGATTTGGGTAGTTGTTTTAGCTCTAAGTTTGTACATTCTTATTAAAGCAGCAGATTATTTTACTGATTATGCTGAGAAGCTTGGCAAAATTTTGCGTTTGCCTAATTTTATTATTGGTTTAATTATTGTGGCAGTTGGTACTTCCTTGCCAGAACTTGCAACTTCAGTAATGGGTGTTTATCAAGGTGATACAGAATTTTTAACTGGTAATGTTCTTGGTACAGTTATTGTTAATATTTTACTTGGCTTAGGAATAGCAGTTATTTTCACCAAGAGAAAAACGCTTTTTAACTGGGATATAGTTTCTAATGATTTACCGTTTTTTGTGGCTGCAATTTTTTTGGTAGTAGTAGCGTTGAGTGATGGTTATTTCAGTGCTGTTGAAGCTTTGATTTTTCTAGCTGGTTATGTGATTTATATTGTTTATGCATATTTAATCCAGAAAACTGAAAAAACTGAAGCGAGAAAAGCCTTAAACAAAGAATTAACTAAAGAGATTACCGATGACTTGCAAGAACAGGAAGCACAAGAAAAAAAATCTCACTATAGTTTTTTGGAAAAATATTTTGGGGAAAATGTTAAGATTGTTATAATTTTAGTTTTATGTTTAATTATAGTAGTTTTATCTTCTCATTATGTAGTTGAAGCAGTTATGAATTTAGCAATTTTGCTCGGATTAGGTACTTCTGTTTTGGCGGCGACTGCGGTTGCCATAGGTACATCTTTACCAGAAATTTTAGTAGCCCTTTCTGCTTCAAAGCGTGGTAACTTTGATATGGTAATTGGCAATATTTTAGGATCAAATATTTTTGATATATTTGTTATTTACGGAGTGGCTGGATTAATTAAACCTTTGATTGTTGCGCCGGAAATGTTTTTGATTTTAGCAACTTTTTTAATTGGTTCATTTTTCTTGCTTTGGTTAGTTTTGATAGACAAGAAAATTACCAAAACAGAAGCTTTGATGTTTATTCTTATTTATGTTATGTTTGCGGGCAAGTTGTTTCACCTTTTTTAAACCTAGTTGAGGTGAAGTTGATGTTGATTATAAAAGTTTAAATATAAAAAAATCACCTTTAAGTGGTGGTTTTTTGTTAGTCGGATTATTTTGCAGATTAAATTTTAGCTATTTTAGTAAGTTAAAGTTTTTAGTTTATCTAAAATTCGGTTGTGGTCTTCATCAAATTGAAATCGGATTAAATTTTTGTAACCAGTTGGTTTGAAATTAGCAAATTCAAAACTTAAGTCTAATTGTTTTTCAGCCTTAATTAACGTGTGTTTGGTTATGCCTTTTTCGTAAAACAGGGCAGTGATCTCAACTGTTGGTATACTGCTAATCAATTCTTCAATTGAACCAATCAAGTCTTCTGGTGTAGAATTAGTAGCGGAAAAATCATTTTCAGTCAAAACTGCCCAAGCAATTTTTTGTTGACTATCAGTTTGCAAATTCAAAAGTACTCGGCCCCATAATCTTAGAGCATTGACCGTTTGATGTTGGTATAAATTTTTTATAATAAGATCTCGGTTAGCCCCAAGTGAAACAAGATGACTTGCAATATTTAAGCTTTTAGGTGTAACTGTAGATAGTTTGAAGCTTTTGGTCTTTTCTATCATGCCAGTCAATAAAGAAGTAGCAATATTTTCATCAAATAGATTAGTGTCAATTTGCTCAATGAAATCGTAAATAATTTCGGAAATTGAAGTTGCTGTTAAATTAATTAAATTGATATGACCGTAATGTTCATTGTCCGGAGTGTGGTCAATATTTATAATTGGTGTTTGATAGAAAAAGTCTGTATTTTCAGTATATAAATCACCCAAGGTTTCAAGGTCTGGAGTGTTTAGGGTAATAATTAAGTCATGTTTAAAATGATTATCAGCTATTTGAAAGTTTTCTTTTCTTAAATTGCTATTTTGAGGATGAACAAAAATATGCAAACGGTTATTTTCTATTTTGTAATCTATTTCTGGGTGTTTATTATGTTCAACATCAACAGAAATGATGATTTTTTTTAGATTTTCAACTCGATCTTTGATGGAGTTTGCTTTGGTTAAATAATTGTATGAAGCTGGTAAAACAAAATTTGGAGACACAATTTCTGCGTTCCGCCCCATTTTGCTTAGGAGTTCAGCTAAAGCTAGGCTACCACCAATGATGTCGCCGTTATGGTCTTGTCTAAAGGTGATTAAAGGATTCGAGCTTTTCTGAATCACTTCATAAAGTTGTTGATGCTGTGATAAAGCCATATCAGATTTTCTGTAAGCATGGGGGTTAATGTCTTAATAACTCATTCTAGCTAAGAAAAAGTCTAATGTCAATATAGTTATGAACAAAGAGCCATTTTTGCCTGATTTGTCAAACTACTTTGATTTTAGCGTAATTATGTGATAGAATAATATTAGTTATCAGTTAAAAGTTAAAAGTAAAAAGTAATAATTTTGCTAAAATTTGTGTTTTCTGTTTGATAATTTTTCATTTTATTTTTTTTGTTTATTGTTTACTGTTTATTTATTTTTTACTTAAAACTTAATACTTAACACTTAATACTTAACACTTAATACTTTAACTTACTTAAGATAGTATGGACAAAGCTTATAACCCAAAAGAATTTGAAGACAAAATTTACCAAGAATGGGAAAACCAAAACCTTTTTAACCCTGACTCTAGAGAACACAGCTCAGCAGATCATTTTTCTATTGTTTTGCCACCGCCGAATGTAACAGGAACTTTGCACTTGGGTCACGCTTCAATGCTGGCGATTGAGGATCTTTTTATTCGTTATAAGCGAATGCAAGGCTTTGATACTTTGTGGATGCCTGGAACAGATCATGCGGCCATTGCCACTCAGAATGTAGTTGAAAAAAAATTACTCAAAGAACAAAACAAAACTCGACATGATTTTGGACGAGAAAAATTTTTGCAAGAAGTTGAAAAATACGTTGAGACAACCAAGGATCGTATTCATTTACAAACTCGAAAAATGGGTTCAAGTCTTGATTGGAGTAGGGAAGCTTATACTTTGGACGAAGTTAGAAGTAAAGCTGTGAAAAAAGTTTTCAAAATGATGTATGATGATGGACTTGTTTATCGTGGCTATCGAATTGTTAATTGGTGTCCACGTTGTCATTCAACTTTGGCTGATGATGAAATTGAATATAAAGAAACAACCAGCAAATTATATTGGATAAAGTACGGCCCTTTTACGTTGGCAACTACTCGCCCTGAAACGAAATTAGGCGATACAGCTGTGGCTGTTCATCCAGATGACAAAAGATACAAACACATGATTGGGAAAAAATATATGATTCCTGGTGTGCTTGGAGAATTTGAAGTAGTGGTTGTCGGTGATACAGCCGTTGATCCTGAGTTTGGGTCAGGCGCAGTGAAAGTTACGCCAGCGCATAGTATGGTAGATTTTGAGATTGCTGAAAGAAATGGTGTGCCATTGAAAAAAATTATTAATGAAGATGGCAGAATGATGAATAATTGTGGTAAATATGCTGGTTTAACTACACTTGAAGCGCGGGAAGCAATTGTTGAAGACATGCAAAAAATGGGGCTGATTGAAAAGGTAGAAGAAAATTATGAAAATAAACTTTCTGTTTGTTATCGTTGTAAATATATAATCGAACCTTTACCAAGTGATCAGTGGTTTATTGATGTAAATAAAAAAATTATTATAAAAGATAATAAATATTTCAAAAAAGGCGCTTCGCTTAAAGAAGTTGCTTTGCGAGTTGTTAACGATGGTGAAATAAAAATTATTCCAGATAGATTTGCTAAGACTTATAATCATTGGATGGAAAATTTGCATGATTGGTGTATTTCTAGACAAATTTGGTTTGGGCATCGAATTCCAGTTTGGTATAAATATGGTCAAAAAATTGTAGTTGTGCGCCATGGCCAAGCTTTGAGCAATCTTCAGGGTCTTTGTGATTCAAAACCAGAAAATATAGAAAATGTTTTGACTGATGTTGGTCGCAGTCAAGTTTTGAAAACAGCCCAAGAATTAAAAGGTCAACAGTTTGATATTATTATTACTTCAAATTTTTCTCGAACAAGAGAAACTGCAAAAATTTTAGCTGAAGAATTAGGTGTTCCTGAAATTATTGAAGATGCACGTTTGGGTGAAGTTGGCATGGGTGAATTTAATGGTAATCCTGAACCTGGATTTACTCAATTCCGTTTGGGTGATTTTGAAAAATGGCACAAAAAAAATCCTAAAGGCATTGAATCTTTTGTTGAACTTAAAACAAGAGTTTGTTCAGCGCTTGATGACATAAAAGAAAAATATTCTGATAAAAAAGTTTTAGTTGTTGCTCATGGTGATCCAATTCGAATTATGCAAGGTTATGGTCGAAAAATTGATGATCAAGATATGTTTAATCTTGGTTATCCTGCTAACGCTGGGGTTGTAACAATTAAATTGCAATCAGATCAAATAAAAGTTTCTGAAGATGAGGTTAACGAATCAGGTTGGGAACAAGATTCAGATACTTTGGATACTTGGTTTTCTTCTGGACTTTGGACTTTTACTACGCTTTTACCCAAAGATTGGGATGGCAAAAGTTTTGATTTGCCAGAGGTAAAAAGGTTTCATCCAACTTCCGTGCTGGAAACTGGTTATGATATTTTGTTTTTCTGGGTAGCTAGGATGATTTTGATGACCACTTATGTTTTGGGTGAAGTGCCGTTTGAAAATGTTTATTTGCACGGTTTAATTCGAGATAAAGAAGGCGATAAAATGAGTAAATCAAAACCTGAAACAGCAATTGATCCACTTGAAGCTGGTCAAAAGTTCGGTTTTGATGCAGTGCGTTTGAGTTTGTTAATTGGTAATACAGCTGGTAATGATATTCGATTGTATGATGAAAAAATTGAAGGTTATCGCAATTTTGTTAATAAACTTTGGAATGTATCTCGTTACATTATAACTGGCTCAGAACAAACTAAGTTTGATCTAGCTTCTTTCAAAAATTTGAGTTTAGCTGATGAATGGATTCTTTCCCGTTTTAATCGGCTTAAAAAAGATGTAATTAAATATTTAGATGAATATAATTTTTCTACAGCTGGAGAAGAATTAAAAGAATTTACCTGGAATGAATTAGCTGATTGGTATTTGGAAATTTCAAAAGTAAAGAATGCTGACAAAAATATTAGTGGTAGTATTTTAAATTATATTTTACAAGATTTACTTAAACTTTGGCATCCATTTGTTCCGTATGTAACAGAAGTTATTTGGCAACAATTGAATTCAGAAAGATCGATTATGATTGCTGATTGGCCAAAAGTGGATAAACAGTTAATTAGCAAGAAAGCTGAGGATAATTTTGCTATAATAAAAGAGATAGTAGTAAAAATACGTAACTTACGCGCGGAATACAAAGTTGAACCAGCAAAGTTGGTTTCAGCTGTTGTAGTTGGTGATGAAAATTTAATCAAAGACAATGAAGCCATTATTAAATTTTTAGCTCGCGTTGAAGAAATTGAGTATGCTAAGGAAAAACCCAGTCAGGCAGTTTCATCAGTTATTTCGGGTATGGAAATATTTTTACCATTGGCAGAATTGGTTGATTTTGAAAAAGAAAAAATTAGACTTGATAAGGAAAAAACAAATTTGGAAAAATACATTTCAGGTTTAAGCAAAAAATTAACAAACAAGGAATTTATAAGTAACGCACCAAGTCAAGTTGTGGAGATTGAAAAACAAAAGTTAGTCCAAGCTCAAGAAAATTTAGATAAAATTATTCAGCAGATAAAGAGTTAAAAGTTGAAAGTTTATAAAGTTAAAAGTAAAAAGTATTAAGTAAAAATATTGCTAAGATAATTCTATGTCAGAATTTTCCCCAGAAAACATTATAGGCTTTAATGTTTCTAAGGAGGAACGAGAAAAATTTGAAAAACCTAAAAAACGTCAAAATGAGTGGCAAGTGCCAGAACGGTTAAAACAGTACGAACAAAAGGCCAAAGACTTTTTAGAACGTAATACGCATAATTTGGCAGGTTTGGCTGGCGATAAATCTTTGCGTTTTAAATTGGGGCCTAGTTTCAGGATAGATTTTACTCACGGTGTGGTTTATGTCAGTCTTGAGCAGTGGGCTTGGGCAGATGAGCATGATCTAGGCGATGAACAAATTTTATGGTGCATAGCTCATGAATTAGCTCATTTTTGGGACTTAAAAGAAGACCCTGATGGTCTACTTGGAAATTTTGATTATACAGGAAAAAAAGCCAAAGAGTTGGCACCTCGGGCTATTAGTATATTAGAAGCCAAGAACGGACCATTGCCTAGCTATTTAACTGAACAAAGGCCACTCGACAAAAAACATCCTGAAAAAACTGAATCAGGTTTAGAGTATTTTATTACTAAACAGTTGGACAATTTTTATAATTGTTTAGATGATATCTATGTTAATAAAAAAGTTGGTCAGTCTTTGAATAAATATTCAGTTGCTCATAGTGAACACAGTGAAAAAGTTATTCGGCTATATCGAGATTTTTTATTTCCTACTGATTCTAAAAACATGGGAGTTCCGCCAAAAGATGAAACTGTTTCATATTATTTGAAAGGTCAAGGCATAGCTAAAGCAAAACAGTTTGGATACTACCTTCTGCGCAAGAGAATGGTGCCTGATCAAACTATTTTTGTTGATGATGATGTTAAAGCTGAATTGGATAAGGTTAGAGCAAGGCGTGGTGGTAAAGACATAAGATTGGAAGAATTAGTTGATTATATTACAAATCCAAGTCCTTCAGTTGTTAAACGTGAGGATAGTCATATCGCTTCAAATAGGTATGAATTTATTCAAAAACACATTGAACCAATATTTATTGAGTTTTTAATGAAAGATTTAGCTGAGCAGGAAATTCCACCAGAATTAGAAACTAAACCAGAGAAAGGCGAAGGTAACGGTGAGGGACAAGGAGAAGGAGGAGAAGATGGTGGTAATGGTGATGGATTTCCACAAGAAAGTGATAAAAGTGAGGGCAAAGGAAAGGGTGAAGAAGGTCAGGGCGAAGGAAAAGATGGAAAAGACGGAAAAAGTGGCGAAGGTACACCTGATGGAGATAAAGGAGGTGAAAATTCAAATCCATGGCAAGATTTAAATTCAAAAAATCCTTTTGGCAAAGGATCGGTTGAAGATTTTATTGAAGCAGAAAAACAAAGGAATAAAGAAGTTAAAACGGCTAAAAAAGAAGAGGAAAGAAGAAGCAAAGTGACACAGGGAGATAGGATTAAAGAAGCTCTTTATCGTTCAGACGAAGATTTTGCTAATCAACATGAAATTGACCAACAAGTTGTTCATGATTATAGAGTGTTATCGCAGGAGGTTAGTCCTTATAAAGAAAAACTAGCTGAACTATTTGAAAAAATTTGTCAAAACATTAAAGTCCAAGTTTCAACTGAATGGAAAAAATATTTTACTTCAGGAAAGTTAGATGTGCAACGTTTAATTAGGCAGTATGGTATGTTTTTTCAACCTGAAGCAATTGAACATTTACCTTTGGATAGATTATCAGTTTATTTACGAAAAGAAAGAAAAGAACAATTAAGACTTACGCCTGATGAGTTTAGAATTAGGTTTATAGTAGACTGTTCTAGTTCAATGGCTAATGATCAAAAGGCGCGAAGAGCCCAACAAATTGTGGTTTTGTTTTTGGATGCTTTAGCTGCTTTTGAATCTAAATTAGAAAGAGAATTCGGTCAATTTTGTATAGATCGTCCAGTTCTTCGAGCTAGAGTTCAAATAATCACTTTTGGTTCGAAAGGGCAGTCAAAAGAAGTTAAAAAATTAGACACTAGAAAAAAGATTAATCCAGAAAAAGAAAGAATTGAAAGAATGCTCGGGTTTGCAGGATTACATGCTAACGGTGGGGCTACTTACGATGATGAGGCTTGGCAAAAAGTTAGAGGAACTTTTACCAATGAAGATGCAAAAAAAATAAAAAAAGGTCAGCTCAAAGATGTTGCTTTGGAACTTACAGACGGAGAATCTCAATCGCCTAATGAAACTAGAGATACTAGATTAGAATTAGCAAAATCAGGGATGTTGACCAAGGCTATTGCTATTATTAGAAAAGAAGACGTGGGGTATAAATCGGCGAAGAAATTATTAGCCGTTGTTTGGGGTCAAGATGTTGAAATTGTGGAAAAGATAAGTGATGTTCAGGACGCTGCTTATAAGTTACTTAAGGGATTGATTGAGTCATTAAAATTTGAAGTCCGATTTGCAAGTGTGAAATCTGAGGAACGTGAGAAAAGCAAATAGTAAATAAAAATAAAAATATTATTAATAGCTTATAAAAAATATGGCTTTAGAACATTTTTCTGAAAAAAGGTTTGAAAAAAAATATACTCCAGTTCAAAATTTGGATTCTTATGAGACTGATGAATTTGAAAAGAATGATTCAAAAGCTTTAGAAATTCATGCTTTATTTCAGCGTTATCAAACGTTATTAACAAAGGTGCGTCCATATCTAAAAAAGCGAACGGTCAAAACTGTAGTTGATGGACAAGAGCAAGTGGTTGCGCAAAAATTAACTGCTGCAAAAATGGTTGAAACGCAAGAGTCTGAATGGGTGAAATTTATTGATTTAGATAAAATTCGACAGGAAAAAGCTAATGAGCTAGCTAAAGCCAAAGACCAAGGATTAGGTTTGGACTTGGCCAAAGAAGAAATTATTAAAACAATTAAAGCAATAGTTGAATTGCGTCAGCAATTGTATGGAGATGAAGAAAACTCAATAGAGATTTCTGCTAGTGTGCGTGATGCTTATACTTATAGAGAAAAAGAATTATCTAAAGCTAGAGCAAAGATTAAGGAAATGGTTAGGGATTTGGAAAAGTTGGAGCAGTCAGTTGATGGTACTTGGGGTATTATTAATGATCCGAAAATTGCCCAAGATAGTTCAGTTGATTATCAGGTTTTACATGATAAATTAAAGGATTATTTGCAAAGTGATCCTGAGGCTTTTTTGGCGGATAAATATGAAAGAATTTTACTAATGAAAGAAGTTTTTGATAAGGGTGGGCGAATTGTTGAAACGCCGTACGTGCTAAAAATTATGGCATCCATTAAGGAAAAGCTAAGTATTGGTCGGCCAGTTTTTTTGCATGGTGAATTGGGTAGTGGAAAATCTGAACTAGCTAAACATTTATGTAAAAAAGAATTATCTGGAGATTTTTTGTTGCGCTGGGAACATGGTGATGAAGAAGCTGGAATTAAAGCACACCCAAAACCACTTAGTCCAGTTATGCCAGTTGAAGCTGATTTTATTAGTGATGATATGGATGAAATTGAGTTGGAAGATGCCAAAGCAAGTTTTGCTCAAGCTAAAAAAGATTATGTCATTGCTAAAAAAGTGTGGCGATATGAAGAAAAAAAATGGCAAAGAACAAGAGAATTAGCCAAAGAGCCATATTTAATATCAGGACATCGAGGTATAGAAGCGACCCAATTTTTAGGTGGAGAAAAAATTGAAAGAACAAAAAATTTAAGTCCTGAAGAAATTGTTGAAAAAATTCAAGAAAGAAGCAAAGTATTTAGAAAAAAAATGGAAAAACAATTAACTGATCAAGGTGAATTTGAAGAAAACAGAATGTTAACGATTATGCCTCAGTACGAAGAAGCCTTGAAAAAGTTTTACGATAGTCCGATTGAGGTGGTTGGTTATTTAGGTATGTTTTATAAGGCCATGAAAGAAGGCAAACCAATAATTATTGATGAACTTAATGCCATTCCTCATCATGTTTTGATTATGCTTAATGATTTATTAACTCGTAAACCTGGGGATTTAATTAAACCAATGGTCGAGGGTGTAGATGAATTTACTGTTAAAAAAGGATTTTATATAATTGCGACTGGTAACTGGGATCCTCAGCAAGAACGATATTTTGAACGAGAAAAAATAGATCCAGCATTCTTATCTAGGTTTGCAGTGCAGAAGTATGATTATTTACCAAATTTAGTAAAAGACGAATTACAAGATAGTGAAAAGTTAACTTTAGAAACAGAGCATCAATTACGACAAAGTAATGAGCTTTTTCAAATGTTAATGGTTCGCTTGTTAGATAAAAATGGTTCAATGATGATTAGAGAAGGTGATGAGAAAAAAGTTTTTAATCTTGCGATGGTGGCAAAAATTGTTCAAAATGCATTTTCTGGATTTAAAATTGAAAAAAAGTTCTATCCTGATTCGGTTAAATTTAATGACGCTACACCAAAAGACGTAGTAAAAGATAATGTTTTATCTTTGCGACATTTGATTCCAATTGTTGAACAGTGGAAAAAAGATGGTTTCAGACGTCCACTAGATTATTATATATTTACTTATTTTGTGGAGAACTCCAAAGAAAGACCAGAAGAATTAAGTTATTTATATTTTCTTTTGCAAGTAGTTGGTAATTTTTTCCCAACAAAAACTACCAATGATGAAGCTGAAGCCAAACGAGCTGCGGAAGCAGGTGTTGCTCCTTTACCAACAACACAAATTAATTGGCCAGAAGCTGGCGGGCCAGTAGAAAAAGTTTTAGAATTTGACGCAACGGGTATTAAGCATGAAATTGACAGAGAAACAAATAAAAGAGCAAGTAACTCGATGATGACTAAAGGGTTGGGAGAATTTAAAACATATTCATCAGTTGAAGTTGTGGAAATGCTTTTTGGTCGAGTGCCTGAACGGAAAAAAATAAAAAAGAAAAATACTTTGTTACCTAGCTCTGATGAAGGTGAAAGTAGTGATATTATACCTGATGCTGAGATGACGCTGGAAGAAACAATGGAATTTCAAAGATACAAAGAAAGAAGAGCTCAGGTAATTGAAAAATTAAAATTTTTTACGGCTGAAGTAGAAGATCAACCTCAGGCGGTTATTGATAGTTTAAATAATATTATACAAAACAATGAAACTCGTGGTTCGGAAAGTGCGCAAAGTGAAAATGTTGATCCAGTATCACCAGAGCCAGAAAAAAATGATGACCAAGAATTAATCCAACCGCAACAGCCAAAAGTTAGAAGGGGATTTCTGGGTAGAATTTTTCGAGATAAGACAGAAAAGAAAAAAATGTAAAAGGCTTGCCCTGAACTTAACGTCTTATAGCGTTATAGTTCGGGGTAAAAGTTAAAAGTAAGTGTTAAGTAGTAAGTATTAAGCAAATAAATATTAAACAGTAAACGTTAAATATTAAACAGTAAACGTTAAATATTAAACATTAAATGTTAAAAGTAAAAAGTAAGTATTAAGTGTTAAGTAAATAAACATTAAACGTTAAACTTTAAAAGTTAAAAAGTGAACATTAAATCATTTAAACAATTAAACTCCGACGTAAAGTATGGAGTCCGTATAGCCCATGGCTCATCGGACAATGAAAAGGAAGATCCAAGTAACAAGAAAAATTTAATACTTAATACTTAACACTTATTATATCTTTATGAAAGTAATTACTGACAAACAAAAAATTGAAAATCTATTAACTCGAGGAGTGGAGAATATTTATCCAGACGTGGATTTTTTGCGAAAAAAGTTGCAATCTGGTAAACAGTTAAGTTTGTATTTGGGTATTGATCCAACTGGTTCAAGTCTTCACTTAGGCCATGCGATTAGTATGATGAAATTACGCCAATTCCAAGATTTGGGTCATAAAGTAATTCTGTTGATTGGTAGTTTTACGGCTATGATTGGTGATCCAACTGATAAATCCGCGACTAGACAACCGTTGACTCGAGATCAAGTGATGGTTAACTGTAAAAACTATAAAGCTCAGGCGAGTAAAATTTTAGATATTAAAAAAACCGAAATTAATTATAATCATAAATGGTTGGATAAAATGAATTTTAAGGATGTAGTTGACTTGGCTAGCAATTTTACAGTTCAACAAATGTTGGAGCGTGACATGTTTGAGAAAAGAATTAAAGAAGGAAAACCGGTTGGCTTGCATGAGTTTTTATATCCGTTGATGCAGGGATATGATTGCGTTGCTATGGATGTTGATGGTGAAATCGGTGGAAATGATCAGACTTTTAACATGCTTGCTGGTCGGACTTTGATGAAAGCCTTGAAAAATAAAGAAAAATTTGTTGTTACAAATAAACTTTTAGTTGATTCTACTGGCAAGAAAATGGGTAAAACTGAAGGTAATATGGTTAATTTAAGTAATGAGGCTGGAGAAATGTTTGGTAAAGTTATGGCTTGGTCTGATGGCATGATTGTTAATGGTTTTGATTTGTGTACTTTTGAAAGTAATGAGAAAGTCAAAGAAGTAAAACGAAGATTAGCCAAAGGCGAGAATCCAAGGGATTTAAAACTTGAGCTAGCTTTGGCAATAGTGACAATTTATCACGGTGAAATTTTAGCTGAAAAAGCCAAAGAAGATTTTATTAAAACATTTTCTCAAAAGCAACAACCAGATGAGATTAAAGAGTATAACTTAGCTGGAAAAAATATTATTGAAGTTTTGGTTGAGTCTGGTTTGGTTCAGTCAAATTCTGATGCTCGAAGAGCGATTCAGCAAAATGGTGTAAAAATTAATGATCAAGTTGTTGTTGAGATTAATATAAAACTAATGGCTGGTGATGTAGTTCAAAAAGGCAAAAGGCACTTTGTGAAAATTGCTTAAACTTATTATTTTTAAAATAATTAAAGAGTATGAAAATTTTAATTTTTGTTGAAAATAACGTTTTAAATAGTAATAATTTTGAACCAATTGAAGGTGCCAAAGAAAAAATTCAAGAGTGGATGGGGCTGGGTGCTCAGGTTGAATTTATCACGGGAATTTATAAATTTTTAGATTTAAAAAACCTGACTGATGAAATTAAAAAGTTGGATATTTCTGAACCAAAAATTCATGCCAAACAAGAGGGTGAAAAATATTTAGATATTATTGATCAAGTAAGTCCTGATATTTTAATTGAAAACGAATTTAATTCTGGTGAGGAAAAATTATGTAAAGATCGAATTAAGCCAGAAACTAAAATAGCTTGTATTGTTTTACGATCTGGCCAAAGTTTAAAAAATTTAGCCGTTGATCCAAAAGAAATTAAAGAAGATGCTTTGGAAAAAGATGAAGTTCCTAATGATCAAACATATTAAAAATAAAATTTAATAAATAAAAAATAAAAATATGAATCAAGAGAACATGCCCAATGATGGGTCATCGGCTCACAATCAAGGGTCAAACTTTGATTTTGAAAGAAACCAACAAATAATAGCATTTTCAGCTGAAATATCCAGGATACTGGGTGGGCGGACTTTGGAAGAAATAACTCGGAAAATTGAATATAGAAGCAGAAATTCTTTTGAACAGTATAAAGCCTATTTGTTGAAGTTGGAAGAATTGGTACATTTTTTGAAAACTAAAGAAAAATTGATAAGTAAAATTCGAGCGACCACACCTGAGGGGAAAACTGTTAATTGGGATATTTCGAATGAATTAAGCAGTTGGAAAGTTTTTTTCGAAAGCTTGGGAGTTGATTGGGTCACTTGGCCAAGAGAAATGCGAGTGTCTGAAAGTGATGGACAAAGAATGACTGAGCTGGTAGAAAAAGCTGGTTTTGATAAATTAATGATTATTCCAGAAAATTTAGTTGGTTTTGATCCTCAGTTTATGGAGGGGGCAGTTGATGACCAAGGAAGGTTGTACAGAAATATAGTATCACCATCTGAATATTATGCAGCCTTGTACGAAATAATTAATAAGAAGATGGGTGATTTGCCTTATGCCACTAATAATACAGGGAAATTAGAAGGAGGTTTTGCTGGTACTTTGGATTTACGAAGCGGACCTAGAATTTTACTTTACAAAGATGAAGAAGGTGTAACTGACCCATATTCAGCGCAAACCGGTAATAAAAGTTGGGAAGAAGTTCAAGTTGAAGTGATTAAAGATTCCGGGTTAAGTGCGTTAACATTATCAGAATGTTTATTAGTTGATTTTGAGCATTTTTTGCGGACTAAACAATTTTTATTTTCGAATTTTTCTAATATTTGTGGAGGCAGTCTTCGGCCAGCTTATGGTCGAATCCCAACTTTTCGGCGTGGAGTGCAAAAGCCGGTTTTAAGGGTTGAATCCCGATTACCAGATAAGGGAAGTAATTCAGATAACATGGCAATTGCAACTAAAGTTGTTGGTGTGGTTGAGCCTGTGTTAATTGATTTTTAGTTTTTGATAGTAAAAATTATATATGAGTCTAGAAGCACCAAATTTTGGAGAAATAAGAGAGCAAGGCTTAATTGCTGGGCTAAATGAAGCTCAGCAGGATTATTTGAATAAATTAATTGCTGAGTATGAAGAACATTTTGGGCAAATAAAATTAG
>CAYSUN010000003.1:0-49323 GCA_964434235.1 uncultured Gammaproteobacteria bacterium
CAGGAAAAAGAGGATCGGAAACGACTTGAATACACTCATAAAAATCTCTTTCCAAAGCAATACAATCAACAATTTCTTGACAATATGAATAATTTGAACAATCCGCACTCGGCCCAGCTCCAGCCAATAAAGCACTTAACCCTGCTGTGTTAGCGTTAACAGAAGGTTGTGGAGCATAACCTAATTTAGCGCTATTTAAATAAGTTTCAAAAGAATAATAAGGCAAGATTGCACCGCCATCTTCATCTACTTGTCCAGTATCATTCATCAAAATACAACCATCTTTTCGACTAACCGCATTACAACTTGAAGTATCAATACTTTCATTATTTATATAATAGTAAGCCTTACCTGTTAGTTTATCTATTGCCCCAAGAGAACTATTAACTGGTGTTTGAATGTCAGTTGGATCCACAAAAGCTGTACACATATTTTCATTACTTGGACATAAACCTACCCAACCCTTATACGCAATATCTGAGGTTTTGATCATTTGATTTGAACCATCATTGTAATAAGATTTTTCATCACAAGGAACCAAATTACCCTCATTGTCTTTGGCAAACCAACCATAAACTTTTTGTTGCCCAACTAAATTACTAGTATAACTACAAGTCTTATTACCTGGATTTTTGAAATACAAAGTTGAACCTTTACTATCTTTGTATTTTTCACAACCATTTTCTAAATTCGTACATAGTGGTGAACTAATGTCCTCGTAAACATCAGGATCTAAACGATAAAAAACATTATTCCAATCTGTCTCTGGATTAGCTAAGTAATAATTACCAGTAGTAGAATTTACTGCTAAATTTGGCAAAGCCAAAGCTGTACAACCTTTTTGATTGCTAGCGCACTGTTTACTGGTATCATAAACCAAATACATTAACTGATCTGCCTGAACATTATCTAAAGTAACTAAACATTTATTTTGAATACTATCCCAAGTATATTCACCTGGCACATACTGATCAAAATTATTACATAAAGCACTTAAAAGTAGATTCATTTGATCCTCAATATCTCCATTGGCCTTAACAATTTGAATGTAACAGCTATTAGTACCAGCTGAATACTTACCGGTAGTTGTTGAATTATTCAATTGTCCACCCAAGGTATTTAATGGATTACTTAAAAATATGTCCCAATTTTTACTGACTGTATCGCAAATAACATCTGAAGGCACAGTGTCTTGGTGTTGCTTAGCAAAAGGATAAGCACTGTTTTGGGTATTGATCATTGCTTGACAACCAATATTATTAGCTGAACATAAGCTAGAAAAACTCTTGAGATAATGTATTGTGCCGTCTGTATCTCGATATTCTCGACAACCAAGCTGAGCTTGAGCTAAATAATTAGCTTGATCAGCTGTATCTGAATTTAATTTATAATTACAAGTAAGCGGAGTATTCCAAGTATTTTCAATCACATACTTATAATCATTGACCTTGGCTACCTTAAAATTATCTATATCAAACATCAATAAAGAATTAGCCTCTGCTATCTCAACGCCAACAGATCGACCAGAACCAAGACTTGAAGCCGGAATTCGGACATCATAGAATGTAAAATTTTTCTGTAATACTCCCTCAAAAATCAATTCACCTTCTCCAAATCCAAGGTCATCAGTTTTTACATAAACCCTAAACTTTTTATCAACACTTATGTCACTTAATCCCTTAATCCAAAAAGAAAATGAATAATCACCATCGTTTAAATTAGTTGTTTCTGGATTAGTATAAATCATTGACTCTGCATAACCACCACCACTAGCTACGCGCAGAAAAGGACCAAAATCAGGCGAAACACGAAACTCACCATTAGAATAAACTAAATTACCAATTGTTGCATCCAAAGTTTCTGGTTCAAAAGTATAATTAGCCACTATTTCTTCAACGCCAGATTGATTACCTTGATATTCCTTACAACCAGCATTAGCTGGAGCACAAGTTTGGCCTTCGTTTGGAATAGTCATGAAAATACATTCTCCACTTTGCCAAATGCCCTGTCTTTCAATACACTCATCTGAAGTTGCGTACTTTATAGTTCTACGATATGGCAAACAATTCTCTGAACAAGAAATTGTTTTTGACATTATTCTAAAATATGAATTACCAGCTTCATCGAAAAATTGACGACAGTCTGGATTTCTTTTTTGTTCAAAAATTGAAGCACTACACTCATCTGAATATGAATCCATAACTAACTTTGGTGCACCATTACCTTCTTTTTGCAAAGTATAAGCTTGTAACTGATAACCTGAGACATCATCACCTTCCCAAGTGTAATAATTTCCACATAAATGAGCATCCTCCGGTAATTTTCGACACAATCTCATTTCCGTAAAGTATTCTTTGGATTCTCCGCCAGAAGCTAAAGCATCCAAATTTGTGAACTCTTCGCAACCAGCTTCAGCTGAATTACAAGATTGACCAGATTCTGGAATAAAGTACAAAGGAAAAATTTGATTTGCAAAAAAACTGGATTCTTGTTTATAAGAAGAATAACCACTACACTCTTGCGGACAGTAATCATTATAACCAGTTGTACCAAAAACAGTATTACCCTCCCCTGCTGGACTATAACCATCACAGCCAACTTCTTCGGCAGAGCATAACTTAGCAAAATCTGTACAACCTTTTATTGCTGGTGTACTAACCGCATCATCCAGCAAAGCAATATTTTCTTTTTCAGTTGGTCGGCCATAATAATCATCATCAACATCAAATTTACAAAAAATAGCAGGAGCACCATTATTGAATTCTTCCGTTAAACAATCAGCATTATCTTGACAAACAGTTCCATTGTTAATTGTGCCAAACTCATCGCCACAATAACCAACTCCGACATTATAACAAGACAAATATTCTGGTGCATTTTTTAAATATTTAACATTTTGACTAGCATAATCATTATAAGCATGTCGAGCTTGAGAAGTTGGTAAATCCAATTCTTCTAACATGACTTCATCAAAATACGCAGCTGACTCAGCATTGATTATAACTTTCATTCGTTCATAAGAATTTTCAATAAGCTCACCGTAATAAGTTTTTGGAGAGATTGCCACTACTTTAAACACATCTTGCCAACTTCCTAAATCAGCATTATCAGCGCTCACGTATTCATCCAAGACTCTCACATCATAATCATCTGAGTTTGGCTCAATCGCTAAATCAATACTAACATCACCAATGGCAGATTTTTTAACTTTAACTGAAACAGCAAAATATCTTTCATTTGGATTTTGAACAACAGAGATCCAATCTGACTCCAACTCTTCTAAATTTCTTAAATTTAAGGAATAATCTCCACTTAATTTATCTTCATTATCTATAACATAAGGTCCGTGTAAGCTCCAACCTGGCACATTATAAATATTGCCATAAGTATAAACACCATCAAAAATTTCAAATCCACTATTTGGAACTAGGTTTGTGCCCAAGCCTGGTTTAGTTTGAACTAAACGAGTACAACCCTCAGCCTCTGGCGGACATTCATAATTATTAATTTTTCCGTTTAAATAAATTCTTGAGTCAGCCAAATCTGACCAATCGAAACTATTGTTTGGATCTCGCCAAGAGCTGTACCACAAACAACCAACATTGCTTTCATCACAATTTTTTTGATCAACTGTATTTAATAAAACACTAACTTTTTCTTTTTTTGAACTTTCCAAACTACGACAAGAATCATAAACACCAAGACAACTTTGACCACCAAATTTAAAAGTTCCACTTTCAGCTGCACAATAACCCCAGCCTTTACATGAACCATCTTCATTTTCTGAAATACAACTTGGCATATCCACACAAACCTCTTGACGATCGCTAGCTCCTGAAGCTAACAAAACTGGCCCAGCAACTGAAGCTTGGCATTGAGTTTGAGGATTTTTTAAAACCCAATTTGGATCAATTAAATGGCAATATGGTCCTGGATTAGCAAGATCACAGTCATAAAAACCATTAATAACTTCCTGCAAAGAAACAGCTGGCCCACCTTCTAATTTTTCAGCTGCAATTTCCCAGCCAATCGGAATAATTCTGGCTTTTCGCATTTTTACCAAATTTGAATAACAATAACCTAATTGATAACAATTTGTTTGATCATTTTTAATATCGTTTGGACCAATAAAAGTCATTCCACCACTAATCAAACTTTGATCAATTGCTTCTTGTACAGTCAAGGACTTGCCCTGCATAGACATTCGAACTGCTTCGGCAAAATCAGCATTCATAACACAATTATTAATCTGACGAATTTCACTATTCCCGTTAACTGGACAATTAACATACTCACTCAATAAATCTATCTGCTTGGTCGCTACAGTAAAATTAATTTTGTTGGAAGCAAATTCTTTTTCTAATTGTTCACCAGTAGCATATGACTGACTGAGAGGATCAAAACTCTTTGGATCATTGGCAATACCTTTTTTGAAAATTTTATCCATTAAATAATCAGTCCACAATTTAGAAACAAAAGTATTTAAAAATGCGACTGGTACTTGAAACGGAATTTCAGTTAAAACATCTTTGGCCATTGATATTTCTGTCTCTGGTGTTTTTTTAGCTTGTTCAATTTCCGAAGCAGTATGACTTCGCGTTAAAACTGCCGGAGTTTTTATATTTTTTCCAGTTACTCCACTAACACCCTTAAAGCCCTCATTTTCCTGTCTTTGTCTTAATTCAGCATCAACGTCTTCATTTTGTTTATCAATCAAAGAACCTTCCATTGTTAAATATGAACCTATTTCTGATTTACTAGGCGAAAAACCAACATCAAAACTTTCTTGTAAATAGGCTAAACTTGTTCCGTATGGATCCTTGGCTTTATCCAAAACATCATAATACTTAGCAGAAACTGCGTTACCAAAAGCCTCCCAATTACCTTTTAAATCGTTCAAAGTACAATCCATTGGAGCAACTTCATCATAACCAAGATCTAGATAAGTAAACTGTAACCCTAACTTAAACTTTAATTCTAAATCTACACTAGGATGACAAATATCTACCCCAAAAAGATCATTCATATTACCAACAAATTCATTAACTAATCCATCTTGAATATTTTGGGTAAATTCACCAATAGCTTGATCGTAAAACATTGGTTGTTCTCCCCAGTTTCCGGTTGAGATATAAGTTACTGTTTGTTCTGCAGCTGTCTGAGCCATGCGAATTAAAGTATTTTTCAAAGTAACAGATACAGTCAAAATCATACCCTTAAAAATCTTATCCTTCAGTTCTTCTTTTGTTTTTGAAGCTACAGTTGCAATTGCATCCTTCACTTGTAAAGCAACACGCTGAGGCAAAGCAGCAGGATCAACACTAACTTGAGCTTGAGCTTCACTCGGAAACAAAAAAGCTATAGCTGATATTTGAAAAACAAATACAAAAGCAACCAAACTAAGAATTATATTTTGGGTCTTTTTTTGGGGAGAAAAAATCATATTTAATTATATATACCACCACCAATGTTGGTAGTAAATTATTTTTATTTTAATTATTCAAAGTTGTTTGACTAGCCTCATCTACTGCTTCGTAATATATTTCCATCAAAGTTTGATCATCAAGGGCATTTAACTCTGTACCTGAAAAACCTTGTTCAATCATAATTGCCCTAACTTGACTTGGCGTAAGAGTTGTCAAGGTATTCAAAGTTTGGCCAACATTACTTGATTCTAAATCGGTAATAGAAACTGGCTCAGTAGATCCTGCCGTGGATCCTGAAATATAATTTAACATTTGTTCTTTGATGTCTGGATTTTCTTCAAGCATTGTCTCATACATTTGCATTAAAGAAGCATCACTAATTCCTTGGACTTGCGCTTCAGTTGCCTGACCACTAGCCACAATCATTTTTCGTAAATCTGAAGCAGAAACCTCAGTAACAGTGGCATTCACCGTTCCGTTACTAGAAACTGCCACTTCCTCACCAGCATCGTCATATGTGGTATAACAATCATATCCTTCTGGACATAATGGATCTGTGTAATTTTTTATTTCTACACCATCATCAATTCCGTCACTATCAGAATCAGCCAAATATACACTCGTGTCATAAACATAAAGTTCATCAAAATCATTTACCCCATCGCCATCAGTATCTTTGGTTTTTAGAATTTCTGGATCTTGTTCTAATAATCTTTTTTGTTCTGCCAAAATAGCATCATAAGCAGAAGTATCACCAGTATACTTATCTTCATCAGGAAAAGGAATTCTAAACATACTACTTATTTGTACAGCGCCCAAAACAACTACTAATAAAGTAACTAAACCAACTGTGACAATAGCAATGTTTTGTCTTTTTTTGAATTGATGATAACTAAAATAATTTTCGTGTTTCACTTCAGTTTTGTCCAAAATTTTACTTAGTTTTTCAGCATTGACATTTTGGTCAAAATCATCATCAAATTTTTCCTCAAAATTCACATTATTTTCATTTGGCATATTCTAAAAATCAAACAAGCAATCGTTATGATTTAACTTGCTTAAATTTAGTATTTTTACATTATTAATTATAACACAAATCACCTTCTTACCCAAAACAAAAGTGGATAAATATCCACTTTTGTTTTTATTAAAATTTACTAAAAAAATCAATTACCTAAACAGACTCAAATAATAATTCAGTCAAAGCTACCCACTGCTCCAAAGATAGCTCCTCAGCCCTAATCTTTTCATTCAAACTAAGCTTATTTAAGCTTTGTTTCACCTTATCAGAACCAAACGACTTGAGATTGTTTAACAACATTTTTCGTTTAGAAGAAAAACCCATTTTAATAATTTTAAACAATTTGGCCGGTTCAATATCAAATTTAGGTTTAATATTTTTTAACTCTAAAATGACACTTTCAACCTTGGGTACGGGGAAAAAACAAGTTGGACTTACTTTAAACAAAATTTTAGGATCAGCGTAGAAATTAACACTTAAGCTAAGTATGCTGTTTTGTTTAGAGTTAGGTAACATTCTTTCAGCCACTTCTTTTTGCAACATTAAAATCATACTCTGAGGTGCAAACTCTTGTTCTAAAAATTTTCGCAAAAAAGCGCTAGAAATGTTATATGGCAAATTAGCCACTATTCTATATTTTTTACTAGAAAAAAAAGATTTTATTTGTTCTTCATTTAACTTTAAAACATCAGCGTGAATTATTTCTGTATTTTGAAAATTTTGACTTTCTAAATAATCAAATAGTTTATTATCTTTTTCAACGGCCACTACCTTTTTGGCTAATTTATCAAGTTGCTCAGTTAAAGCCCCAAACCCTGGGCCAACCTCGAGCACTAACTCCCCCTTTTTAACATCAGCTGATTTTATTATTTTATTCAAAATATTTTTATCAACTAAAAAATTCTGCCCACGAAGTTTACTCGGATTCACGCCCAATTCTTCTAATTTTGGTAAAAATTCACTTATATTCATAAATTTAATTATTTTTTTCCTGAAACCACTCAATAGTTTTTTCAATCCCTTTTTCTAAAATAGTTTCTGGTTGCCAAGCTAATTCTTTATTTATTTTTTTGTAACTTAAACAACTGACTCTCTGCCCAGTGAATGCATCCTGATGCCGAGCTTCAACTGAAGAATTAAGCGCCAAGCGAATGTAATTGAAAATTTCATTAACTGTTGTTTGAAAACCTGTACCAACATTATAAGTATTAGACTCTTGGCTACGCAAACAAGCCATATTAGCCCTAACAACATCTCTCACATAAACATAATCTCTAGTTTGATGGCCATCTCCATGAATAATTGGACTCATTTTTTGTAATAATTTTTCGATAAAAATTGAAATCACACCAGCTTCACCTTTGGGATTTTGCCTTGGCCCATAAACATTAGCATAACGCATAATGCCATATTCTAAACCAAACTGTAAATGATAAAATTTAATATACTTTTCAATGCTAAGTTTAGCAATTCCATAAGGTGACAATGGTTCTGTGGCGTAAGTTTCTGGTGTTGGAGTAACTTCTGCTTCACCATAAAGCGCCCCACCAGTTGAAGAAAATATAATTTTTTTAACTTTATATTGAACGCAAAGCTCTAATAAACCCAACGTTCCGATTATATTTACATCCGCATCAAATACAGGATCATCAACTGAACGATTAACATTTATTTGAGCGGCAAAATGAAAAACAAAGTCTGGTCGTTCTTTGGCAAACAGTTGATCCAGCTTTTCTTCTTCCCGAATATCGAACTGATATAAAGTTGCTTTTTCATTTACATTATTAACTGAACCTGAAGACAAATCATCAACGACAATAACCTTATAGCCTTCATTAATAAGAAAATCTACTTGGTGTGAACCAATAAAGCCAGCTCCACCTGTTACTAAAACTTTGCCTTTGTTAAACATAAATTATACATGTTATACTGCACGCCTTTAGGCTGTGCAAGAATACTACTTAAGAAACCACTTCAACGCACCCTAAAGGAATGCGGTAAGAACTTTATAGCTGAAGATAATCAAGAATTAATTCACTCTCAACTTCATTAGCTGGTCGTGGCTGAGCATAGTCACCAATTATCACTGGATAATATTCAACTTCTTGTACACCTTGATAATTGATTCGCAATTTAACTGCTAATCCTTGTCTAGTATCAATTGACCACATCTGATCAAAAACAAAATTACCTAAACTATAAAAAATATATTTATCTTTATACTTTTCAACTTCTTGAACTACGTGAGGATGATGACCAATCACTAAATCAGCGCCTTGATCAATGGCTAAATGAGCAAACTTTTGCTGATGCACTCCACTCACATGATTATACTCTACCCCATCATGCATAGTAACAATTAAAAAATCAACTTGCGGACGAGCTCTCTGAATATCACCAACTAACTGACTTTCTTTCATAAGAGCTATGCCTGGGTCTGAGTCAGCTTCATCATATTCTGCACCATAAGAATATCCAAGAAAACCAACTTTGTAGCCATTCACTTCTTTGACTACGAGTTGATTAGCAAGTTCGTCGTAATTTTTAGCAGCTCCAACATAATCTATAAAATATTTTTTTAAATAATCAAATGTTGATTGCAAACCAGCTGACCCTTTATTCAAACTATGATTATTTGCTAAAGTCATCACATCAAAACCCGCCCAATCCAAAGACTCCGCAACTTCAGGATCAGCCCGAAAAACAAACGAACCAGTAACAACTGGTTGTCCAGCAATAATCGGACTTTCTAAATTACCAAAAGTTATATCAGATGATTGTAAAAAATCTTGAACTTTTAAAAAAGGATAATGATAATCATTGTATTCAACCATTTTTTGTCCAACCATTCTTGAAAGCATTACATCACCAACCGCAATAAGCGTAAAACCATTTTCTTTTACTTCTTCAGCTTTTTGAGCTAAATTTTCATCAGCAATTTTTTGTTGTTGTTCTTGCCAAGATCCAAATTTAACAAAATCTTTTGTTTGCAATTGCACAACTTCTTGATCAGCTGGCTGACTTTGACCTAAAAAACCAAAATACCAAATACTTAAAAATACGACTAACGCCACTCCAATAATTATAATTTTTTTCATAATTATTTAACTTTATACCTTAAATAAGCTTCTATAAATTCCAAAATATCTCCATCCAAAACATTTTCTGCTTCAGTAACTTCAAAACCAGTTCGATGATCCTTGACCATTTTGTAAGGATGAAGAACGTACGAACGAGCTTGATTTCCCCAAGCAACTTCTGTATATTCACCTCTTAATTTTTGTTTTTCTTCTTCTTTTTCAGCTTCATAATACTGTTGTAGCTTAGATTTCAAAACAGATAAAGCTTTTTCTCTATTTTGAGCTTGAGATCTTTCATTTTGACAAGAAACAATAATCTTGGTTGGTAAATGAGTAATTCGTACAGCTGAATCAGTTGTGTTAACTCCTTGACCACCATTACCACTCGCTCTAAAAGTGTCTACTTTTAAATCTTCTGATTTTATTTCAATCTCAATTTCATCTTCAACAAAAGGCAAAACTTCAACCAAGGCGAAAGAAGTATGGCGCATTTTTTCCGCATCAAAAGGAGAAATCCGCACTAAACGGTGAACGCCATTTTCCGCTTGAAGATAACCATAACTATTTTTACCTGTAACTTGGAATAAAACACTTTTAAGGCCAGCCTCACTACCTGACGACAAACTTAATATTTCCGCTTGCCAGCCTTGTTTTTCTATAAAACGCAAATACATACGCAAAAGCATTTCTGCCCAATCTTGGGCATCCGTTCCGCCAGCTCCAGCATGAATCGCAACTAGTGCATTACCTCGATCATATTTTCCCTTGAAAAGTAAAGCAAACTCCATTTTTTCAAATGATTTAGCCAGCTTGGCAAATTGCGTTTCCGCTTCTTCTTTTAAATTTACTTCTTGATCAGTTTTATCTAATTCTGTAATTTCTAATAAATCCTGCAAATCTTTTTTGAATTTTTCCCACTCTTCCACTTCTGTTTCTAAATCACTCGCCTTTTGGCTTATTATCTTCGCCTTTTCCTGATCATTCCAAAAACCTGGCACACTCATGGCGTGCTGTAATTCTATAACTTGTTTTTTCTTGTCATCAAGCTGAATAACCTGCCAAGCTTTTGTCAGTCTTTCTTTTAACTCTAAAATTTTAGTTATTATCTCCTGCATACTTACATTTGTCTTTTGGCTAAAATAATATTAATCATTTTTTCTTCATTTTCAGAATAAACTTTTAAAATAATTTCATCGTTAGGCTGATACTTGGCTATTTCATTTATTAAAGTCTTTTGGCCTTTTAATTGTACACCTTGAACTTCTAAAATAATATCACCTTTTTTAAGACCAGCTTGCTCTGCCGGAGAATCAACCATCACAGCTTCATTCTCAGAATCAGTGGCGATTAAAGCTCCATATTCAAATGGCAAATTGTTTTTTTCTGCTAAACTTTCATCAATTTGTACATAATAAACGCCCAGCCAAGGTCGAACAATTTCCCCAAATTCTTTCACGCTTTCAATTACACTTTTGGCTTCATTAATTGGTATGGCAAATCCAAGTGATTGTCCTTGCCAATTAACGGCTGTATTTATACCCACAACCTGCCCAGCTAAATTCAAAAGTGGGCCACCAGAATTACCAGGATTAATGGCTGCGTCAGTTTGGATTGCTCCATCAATCGACTCAGTGCTCATAGCATTACCAGCAACTACACTTCGGTTAATTCCACTAACCACCCCTCGAGTTACAGTATTTTGATATTCTGATAAAGCATTCCCAATAGCAATTACTGTTTGGCCGATTTGCAAATCGCTAGAATCACCAAGCTCGACTTCTGGCAAATCAGTTGCATTGATTTTTAAAATGCCAATATCACTAACCACATCTCGACCAAGAACTTGAGCTTCATACTGAGTTCCATCATTAAACACAACTGAATAACTTGCTTCTGTGTCAGCCAAAACGTGTTTATTAGTCAAAATCAGACCAGAGCTGTCAATCACAAAACCAGTTCCGCCACCAATTTGTTTTTTGGTTTCATCCGCATTATTTAATGGATCAGAATAGTCCCAAGAATCGTACGCATCAGGACCAGTTAAATTGTAATTTACAGTTAAACCTTTACTAACAACAATACTAACCACAGAAGGTGAAACTTTTTTCACCACATCAATCGTGGCTGATTCTTCTGTTGCTTTATAATTTCTATTAATTGTATTAATTTCATTACCATATAAAAATTGCTGACCCCAAGAATATTTTTCTAAATATGGTTGAATGAAAAAAGCTCCAAAACCACCAGCCAATGCGCCAACCACAAAAGCAATTAAAATTGTCAAAGAAAGATTACCTTGATGTTTTGTTTGCATATTTATTTTATAATTTGAGTTTACTTTAATTTTCTGTACACTTTTTCTAACCTAATTTCATTTTCTTTTAGAAAACCAAATTTTCTTAATTCACTTAACTTCTTAGCGTCAATAATTACAAATCCAATTTTTTGATGAGCGCGAACTGAAGCAATGTTTTCTTTCTTAATTGTGGCATATAATTTTTGAAGGTTATATTTTTTCACGAGTAAATCTTCTGCAATTTCTACTATTCCCTTACCTCTGAACTCAGGACAAATAATAATTTGTACAAAGCCAGATTTTTCTGAAAACTTTGCTGATACACAACCAACAATCCCAACCTTTTTGTTATCACATAAAATAGTGTGATAAACACCACTCTTTGAAAGCAAAATATCCTCACGTCCATCAAGAGTTTCGAGGTATTGTTTTTCAAATTTATCTAACTTTATTTCCATAAAATACAAGGAATTAAAGATCAATGCACAAGCTAGGGATATTAAAATCAATTTAGCTTAACTTTACTTATTATAACAAATTTATTATATAAAAAAACAAGTAATTACTTTAGATTCATTATTACAAATCCAAAACAATTACTTGCTGTCAACGTAAAAACTGCTGTAAATCTGTTTCACTAATATTGCCATTCTGTATCTGCCCAATTACATTTAATAAATTCGCGTCTTTTCCTGCCCCATTAGTGACAGAATCAAATCCCCCAAGTATTTCTTGATATGTGCCAAAAGCTTCCCGAAAAAATGGCCAAGCATACAAACCTGCGATTATTAAAGGCACCACAATAATTACAATTTTCACAATATTCATTATTTGCTGAAAAACAATATACTTCCGTATTTTTATAACCATTTCATGTACTTCTTTGGTGTACTCTAAATTTTTTTGTAATAATTTTTTTAATTCCTCCATACTATAATAAAGTAATTTTAATTAAAAATCTAACGAACCTTGATCACTCGAAACCAATCCTTTAACGGTACAATAATTTCATTTAACTGTTTTTTGGTATAACTTTTTTCTTGCAAAAAACTATTGTCCACTAATTTACCAGCTACTACAAATTGCTGTAAAAAATATTTATCAGCACCTTTAACTTGTTCTGCCATCGCCACAATATCTTCTGGAGTATGCAATGAAGGTAAAATAGTTGACCGAAATTCATGAGCTATTCCACTGTTCTTTATTATTGTAACACTTTTCTTAATTTCTGGTAAGTCTATTTTTCGACAAGTTACTTGAGCATACTTAGACCACGGTGCTTTTATATCCATGGCTACATAATCAATCATTTTTCGATCAATTAATTTTTGTAGTAATTCTGAGTTTGTTCCGTTGGTGTCCAGTTTCACCAAATAACCAAGTGCTTTTAGATTTCTAACAAAAGATAATAACCCACGTTGAATCGTTGGTTCTCCGCCAGTAATACACACAGCATCCAAAATTTTTCTTCTACCTTTTAGAAAATTCAACACGTCATCAGTGGCTAAAACTTTGGCAATTCCTTTAACAATATCTGGATTATGACAAAAAGAGCAGCGAAAATTACATCCGATTGTAAATATAGTCGCTGCTATTTTATCTGGATAATCAAGCAATGTTGTTTTTTGTAATCCCCCAATTAGCATAGGATTAAAAATCAAAAATTATACCCAGAATATATTAAGCCTTATCAAATATTTTATCAAAAGTTTTCCTGTCATCAAATTCAGCTTTTTTACCATCATTCCAACGTTGGACAGGACTTAAATAGCCAACCACTCTTGAGTAAACTTCACATTTTTGTCTTTGTAGTTTTGTAGCAGCCATAATTTTGATTTTACAAGATCAACAAGTTTTCATACAAAATAAGATTTTTTTAATTTATCTTATTGAATTGTAATTTAAAACTTGTAATCTGTATTTTTATTTTTTATTTATTTTCTTGTATATTTTGAGAATTTTGTTCTGATTGCATAATATTATCAGTATAGCCCATTTCTTCATCACAATATGGACAATACTCATGTTCTCCATCAATATAACCGTGAATAGGACAAACACTAAAAGTTGGAGTTATAGTAAAATATGGTAAATGAAAATTCTCAGCAATTTTTTTCACTAAATTTTTAGTACTTTCAGCTGAAGGTAAACGTTCACCAATAAAACCATGTAAAACTGTCCCACCAGTATATCTAGTTTGTAAATCATCTTGCAATTTTAAGGCTTCAAAAATATCATCAGTGTAACCAACTGGCAATTGGGTAGAATTTGTATAATATGGAGCTGATTGATCTCGCTGATAAGAATCTTCATTAGCTACAACAATTTCAGGAAATTTTTCTTTGTCCAAACGAGCAAATCTATAAGCTGTGCCCTCAGCTGGAGTTGCTTCAAGATTAAAAAGTTCATTTGTTTCATTTTGATAATCCATCATTTTTTCACGCATAAAATCAAGGATTTCTCGCGCAAACTTATGACCTTCTGGATGAGCAATGTTCACTTTGAGCAAATTCAAACACGATTCATTCATACCATTAAGCCCAATTGTGTTGAAATGATTTTTCCAATATTCAGAAAATCTATCTTTGATAGCTGATAAATAAAATCTAGAATATGGATACAAACCACCTTCAGTAAATCGTTCTAAAGCTGAACGCTTGACCTTTAAACTTTTCTTGGCTAAATCCATTAAATAAGACAATCTTTCTTTGTATTCCTCTTTATCTTTTGAAACAAAACCAAGACGAGCTAAATTTATTGTAACCACACCAATTGATCCAGTTAAAGGATTAGCTCCAAAAAGACCTCCTCCACGTTTTCTTAATTCTCTATTATCCAAACGAAGACGACAACACATACTTCGAGCATCTTCTGGACTCATGTCACTATTTACAAAGTTAGAAAAATAAGGAATTCCGTATTTAGCGGTCATGCCCATTATTTTTTCAATAATCGGCGCATCCCATTGCCAATCGGCAGTAACATTATAAGTTGGAATTGGCCAACTGAGAACTCGTCCCTTTTTATCACCTTCTGTCATTATTTCAATAAACGCTTGATTAAACATGTCCATTTCAACTTGAAATTCCCCATATGTTTCTTTTTGTGGTTCACCACCAATAATGATTTGTTCAGTCGCTAAATTTGATGGCACAAATAAATCTAAAGTTACATTAGTAAATGGAGTTTGAAAACCAACTCGAGTTGGCACATTAATATTATATAAAAATGTTTGAACTTGTTGTTTTACTTGCTCGTAATCTAATTTATCATAACGAATAAACGGTGCAACATAAGTATCTAAACTGGATACGGCCTGAGCACCAGCTGCTTCACCCTGAAGAGTATAGAAAAAATTAACTAATTGACTGAGAGCTGTACCAAAATGTTTTGGTGGCTTACTTTCGACTTTACCACGAACACCACCAAATCCCTTAAGCAATAAATCCTTAAAATCCCAACCACAACAATATGGTGCTAAAAGTTGTAAATCATGAATATGGAAATCACCATTTACATGAGCATCTCTAATATCTGGAGAATATACTTTATTTAACCAATAATTTGTACTAATAGTTGAAGCAACATAATTATTCAAACCTTGAAGAGAATAATCCATGTTACTATTTTCTTTGACCTTCCAATCAAGCTGACTTAAATAACTTTCCATTAACTCATCTGAATTAATCATTGATTGTAAATCACGAAACTTAGCGTGTTGATCTCTATAAATAATAAAAGCTTTAGCTGCTTTGATCAATTTATTATTAATCAAAATTTCCTCAACAATATCTTGAACCTCTTCAACTGCAGGAATTGATCTTTCGTGAAATTTTTTATTTAAAGTCTCAACAACTTGGTCAGACAAAGTATCAGCTTTTTCCTGATCTGGCTCCCCAACTGCTCTCATAGCATTGAAGATAGCTAAAGAAATCTTTGCTTGATCAAAATCAACAATTCGATCATCTCTTTTTCTTATTTGAATAATTTTGTTGGCTGTGTAAGTCATAATTATTTCTTTTTGTTTTCTCCCTCCCAGGATTTATAGAGTAATAAAAAATAGCCTCTAAAATGCAGGATCTATTTTTTATAGTGCGTATCTACATTATACGCCAATTACAAACATGCGACAAAGTTTAAACTTAATTTAAACTTTTACCTAAATTTTGTCTTTATTTAAGTGTCGCATAATCTTTAAAAACTTATCCACAGAACATAACTATTTTGACTAATTTTTTAAACCAAAAATTAGCTTACTGCCGGCGATTTGCAAGGCAACTTTTTATCCTGAATTTAATTCAGGATAAAGTAAATATTGAATTCAAATCGCCGGCCCACTTAAAAACAACAGCGAAGACTAGTGGTTTCTTTCTTACGGGCTACACCCGTTATGTATGACTCTTAGAATAAACATACTTTTTTATTTAGACTATTTTACTATTAATTTACGTTTTTATTTGTCGCAAAATACATAAATAGCAAGGCGGGGTCTGCCCCAAACCAGTCTTCATTTCAATCAGACGGTTCAGGGTAAAGGGCATATTGTCACACTGCCTGCCTACCATAGACTTGTCGAAGGTAGGAGCCTGCCTGCCTGTCTTCGACCATGAGCTCAGACCGAATGGCAGGCAGGTTTGCCGAAGGGTGGCGACAAAAAGTAACTCTCCGAAAAACAAACATCTCTACTTGGTCAACGCACTTCAAATAATTCTATTTTAAACGCACGAACCAACTCTCACTGGCATTTTTCCTCTAACTAAAAAAGTCGCCATGTTTCATGACGACTTTTGTTGATTAAATTTTTTGAAATTCAAGCAAATCTACTTTCCCTTCTGCACACAGGGGTAGAACTTGCTCTACTAACTGAGTTTCAACAAAACCAATCAATAGTTTTTGCCCAGAATACCCACACCGATGACAATGAGGACACTGATCAGCTTGATACAACTGAGGTTCTTCGCCTGATAACAAGACAATGTTTTTCTCTTTCAACTTCTTTTGCAATATAACCTGATCATTTTCAGTAGCTAGTTTTTTACAGCTTTCACAAAGCATTTTTACTACTGAAATATAAACCACTTCAGCATTAACACCACTCAAATACTGGACAGCCTTGCTTTGATTTTCAACTGCTAAACTGAAAAGAACCAACTTGCCTACAAAAATCGACCGATTAAAAGCACTTAATACACTTCGATCAACATCACTGAAAATAACCACGTCAGGCGATTGATGTTGCAAAATTGCTTGTACTTGTTCAGTAATAAGCTCATCCGAGTTCGTTGAATTAACCTTATGCACATTTTTTGTTGCCACAGGAAGCAAAAGGTCTCCAAAAACAACTACACTTACTTTATCAGTATCAACATGATCAATAATGCTTCGAAGGAAATCTTCTCTTACTCGCTTAGTTGGTGAACAAATTGCGAAAATACCTGGCTCATACAACTTGTCCCTCAATTCAACCCACTCTTTGCTATTAATAACATGCAAAGGATCAAAGCTGTAAGCATCATCCACCAGTTCCAAACTAAGTTTTGCCTCAGATCCGATTGGCACATAGCAAACTCCAAAACGAGCTGTTTTTTTCTTACCCAAGACAAGATCTAGTTGCCCTTTTTGAACTGATTTCTTTTTGGCAATATCCATGTTAGTAATTATCAAAATTCGATTGATAATAGCACTTGCCAATCTTAAAGGCGGATGCATAATATCAATCAAAACTCCATTAACCCGATACCTAATCATAAGCTTTTTCGGATAACTTTCAACATGAATTTCAGTTGCTCTACGCCTGATAGCATCAACTAAAACAAGATTAACCAAACGAACAACTGATTCTTCTCGAGATTCTCTTTCTAGCTCTTCAATATCAATACCCTCATCTACATTTTCTTCTGCAATAGTCTCCGCTTATTCGATCAGGGCCAGCAGATTATCACTTTCGCCAAATAAATCTCGTTCTTCTGGCAAAGCCTGCCCATCTTTTTGACCACCAACATCCACCACATCACCAAAAATTTTAAACCTTTGTTCTTTGGTAAAATAACCAAAACAATGTAAGGTTTCAAAAAAAGATTTACCTGTTCTATCCATTTCTTCTTTTACTGCTTCCAGTTGTTCTTGTGTTAATAAACCTTCTCTTTGTAACTTAAGAGCTAGATCAGACACTAATTTGTCTTCAAATTTAGGCATAGAATCCTCCTCTGTGGTAGTGAAAGGAACAAATGATTAATAAACATTACCCTATATTGAACAATTAATCAAGAGTATTAGGTATAATTAGTTCTAAGAAAATTTCACTTACAAACTTTCAAGTTATTTAACTCTAACAAAAAAGACGGCAAACCGTCTTTTTTTTATTTAACAATCTAAAGTTTATTTACATCATCTTACGACGAATAAAAGCTGGAATTTCTAAATCTTCATCATCTCCTGCTGTTGAATCTTCAGAAGTATTTCTAATTACATCGTCAGGGTTAATTTTATCAGGATCTTCTGGTGCAGGCTCCAATGTATCTTTTTCTAATTTTTTGGCATCATAATCAAAACCATAGTCCATTCGATTTTTCCCTAAATTAGAAACTACTTCATCTTTTTCTTTTTCTGGATAATCTGTTTTAAAAGATGTTTCTATTGGTCGAGCAGAAAAATAGTTCGGTGCACTTTTTACAGCTTGAGAATTTCTTAACATTGGATTTTTATTAGTCAAATCATCAAAACCAGTTGCCACAACTGTAATCTTTACTTGATCTTTTAGATTTTCATCCACAACTGCTCCGAAAATTATTCGAGCATCATTATCCACTGACTCTGTAATAGCTTTGGCCGCTTCGCTAACTTCATACATGGTAATATCTGGACCACCAGTAATAGTAAACAAGATTCCTTTGGCCCCTTCTATAGATAATTCTAAAAGCGGACTAGCAATCGCAGCTTTAGCTGCTTCAATTGCACGATTATCACCAGATGCTTCCCCCATACCCATCAAAGCAGAACCGCTAGTTTCCATAATAGTTTTTACATCAGCAAAATCCACATTAATCAACCCTGGTAAAGTTATCAATTCTGAAATACCTTGCACACCTTGACGCAAGACTTCATCAACAACTCCAAAAGCTTCTAACAATGGAGTTTTTTTATCTATAATTTGCCAAATTCTATCATTTGGGATAGTAATAAGAGTATCAACTTTAGTACTTAAATCAGCCAAGCCATCTTCAGCCACTCTTTTTCTTGGACCACCTTCAAATGAAAATGGTTTTGTAACTACAGCAATAGTTAAGGCTCCTAGCTCTTTAGCAATTTCAGCTACCTTTGGCCCTGCACCTGTTCCAGTTCCACCGCCAGCCCCATACGTGATAAAAACCATATCCGCTCCCTTCAAAGCTTCTCTGATCTCATTTTGGGACTCTTCTGCAGCTTTTCTACCAATAGAAGGGTTCATTCCAGAACCTAGACCACGGGTTGTACCTTTCCCAACATGAAGTTTTGTTGTTGCTAGACTGCTTTGCAAAGCCTGCAAATCAGTATTTACAACAATAAATTCAACGCCCTTAACTCGGGCTTGAATCATTCTATTGATCGCTGAACCTCCCCCCCCGCCAACACCAACAACTTTGATTTTGGCAAATGTTTGAATTTCTGGTTTAACTTCTGGCATATTTTATGGAAAATATTTAAAATCTATTTTTTAACAGAAGAAGGGATAGAGGAGCGAGAAGGGCCTTGGTAGAAAAAAATTCTACCCCCTCTAACTCCTCTGCCCCCTCTGTTTACTGATATTTTACCTTATCACAGTTATATCAAGAAATCAAATTCTTTATCCATTTTGTCATTTTATTTGCAGCCTCTTTAACTGACTTAAATTGATTGGAAAAACCAAACTTTCCTAAACCTTTTTCGTGCATCACATTATACCCCCACATAACCAATCCAAGTCCAGTAACAAATGATAAATCATTAACCTTATCTACAGCTGTATTAAATTTTTTACTTGCCCCAAGAGCTACAGGAAGCATTGTTTTTCTCTTTGCAACATCGATAATCCCAGTTAATTTTGCTCCTCCACCAATCAAGATTAAACCAGCTGGCAAAAGACCACTACGATTTATTTTTTGTAATTCTTCATCTACTTTTCTAAAAATTTCTTCAACTCTAGCTTCGATTATATCAGCAATGTAAACTTTGGAAAAAACTTGATCATCACCACCATACTCTCGAAGATTTACTTCATCTTCCTTAGTAAAATTTTGTGGGTTCGCACTACCTATCTCTAATTTTATTCTTTCAGCAACATCTAATGATGTTTGTAAGCCAATCGCTAAATCAGCAGTAATATGATCCGCTCCGATTGGTAAAACAGAAATATGCAACACATCACCTTCTTCAAAAACAATAATTTTAGTTGTTGAAGCACCAATATCAACCAAAGCCACACCAAGTTCTTTTTGTCTTGGCGAAAGCACAGCCTCAGAAGCTGCCAAATTGCTCATAACTAAATCATTAATATCTAATCCAGTTCTATAAATACATTTAGTTAAATTTTTTACTTGAGAATTCAAAGCTCGAATAACTTGAGTAGTAACCTCAAGTCTAATTCCTGACATACCGATTGGATCTTTAACTCCAGATTGATTATCAATTGAAAAACTTTTTGGAATAACGTGTAAAATTTCATAATTTACAGGTGCAGCCACAGATCGAGCAGCTTCGATGACCCGCTCAACATCATTTTCTTGAATTTCTCCACTAGTTCTAGAAATAGCAATCACTCCATTACTTTCTTGTGAAGAAATGTGTGTGCCACCAATACCAACCCAAGCATTTTCAATTGGCAAACCAATCATTCTTTCGGCTTTTTCTAAGCAAGCTGAAATACTGGAAACAACGTCTTCAATACTAACAACTGAGCCCTTATTTAAACCAAGAGCCGGCACCTCTACAACACCAATAACATTTAATTGTTCAGTGTCGCCAGCTCTAGAAGTTTGTCCAACAACTATGCGAATACTAGAGGAACCAATATCTAAACCTGTTATTATATTTTCTACCATAGATTTTAGGTAATTAAAACAACTCGGAATAAGTTATTTCTTACATACCATTATAATACCTTTTTTATTAATTTTCAGCAAGGCACAAAAAGCCCAAACTTAGGGGATAATCTCCTAGTTTGTACACTAAAATTATTCAAGTAAATATGGAACAAAAATAAATAAAGCAATTACTACGCTTGCAACTGAAGCGACCAAAACAATGGCGGACATAATGTCTTTAACGTCTTTTACATAATCGTGAAGCCTTGGTTTATACAGATCAACCAATTTTTCAAAAACTGTATTTAGCATTTCCAAAATCAAAACTCCAGCAATCATCAAAACTATGAGCGACCACTGCCACAATTTAATCCTAAAAAAAACACCAAAAAAAAGAACAACAAAAGTCAACAAAATATGAATTTTAAAATTTTGTTCACTTCTTAGCAAAAAAGCAAAACCGCGGAAAGCATTTTTAAAACTTTTAACTAATCGATTAAATTTAAGCATACATTTTCTTTAAAATTTTTCTTTCCAAAGCTTCCATTTTTTCAGCCTCAGAAACTTTTTCATGATCATACCCTAATAAATGCAAAAAACCGTGCAAAGCTAAACGCACAATTTCTTTGGCCGTTGAATTACCATAAGCTGGAGCTTGTTTTTCTGCTTGCTTGGGACAAATAATAATTTCACCCAAAAAGTTTTTCTCAGCCCAAACCCCCTTTTCTGAGAAAGATAAAACATCTGTAATTTGATCTTTTTTTCGATAAATTTTATTCATTTTTTTTATGGTTTGAGGTGTGACAAAACCGATAGAAACTAATTTGTTTTTTTTACAAGCAACATTAAAAATAGTCTCAATGTTTTTTCTAGGACAACTATATTTTGTTTGATTATTAAACTCAACTTTGATCATAATTTAAAACTCAACTGGTGGAGCTGTATCATCATCAAGGGCAGGAATCACTAAATCAACATTACTTGGAGTTTCAACCGTGTCTAATTGTTCAAACTGAAAACTATTTACAACTAAAGCAAAAATATTTGGGAAATTCGCTTCTTCCTTCAAACCAATATTATAATTAAGTGCGTAAACTCTTTTCTTGTCCGGTGATTCAATATAAACAGAAAAACTATCAGGACTTTCGACTACGTCCAACTTATTATATGTTTGATAATGTTTTAACTGACTAATAAGAACAGATGGGGCCATGCCCAAATACCAATTATCCAAACTTTGACCGGGAAGTTTATCGTAAACAAATATGTTAATAAATTCATTTTGATTAGAGCTAATCATTAAATCGTTTGGATTATTTTGATCAAGTGGCTGAACCAACCAAGTCGTTGGATATAAAATTTTATAACCGTAAACTTTGTTCGTATAATAATCCACACAATCTTCTTCCCACAAACGAACACTAGTATTTTGGGTTGGACTATAAAAATTCATAATCTCTTCCTGATCTTTGTAAACATCACCATCTGTATCAACTAAATTTTCGTTTGTACCAAAAATAACTTCTTCAGCATCAGTTAACTTATCATTATCTTTATCAGGACCACTTAACAATTTCAAACTAAACTGACTAATTGAATCTGGATTAAACTTTGCCACTTCTGTTACGACTGGTTCTTCGACAACTTCTGGCTCTTCAATGATTGGTTCCTCAATTATTGGTTCCTCAACGATAGGCTTAACTTGAGGCTCTGGCGCAACAACGACTGGTTGGTCACCATTTGTTTGAACAACTGGCTTATCGAAACTCTTGTACAACAAAAACCCAGAAACACCAAGAACAACAACCAAAACAACAACAATTATTAAATTCATTTTGCCCTTGCTCGCAGGATTTTTAGCTGTTGGCACCTGTGGTGTACCCGTACCGCCAACATTCGCTGTCCCCTTTTTAATATTTATTGGTTTGTTCGAATTAGTCGCTGACACAGTTTTATTTCCCAAATAATATTCCATCGGCATTGTATGGATTTCTGTTTTTTCTGGTGTCGAAGGTTCATCTTTTTTTTGAACCTCAGGTGTTACTGCGCCTAATTTTTCAGGCCCAGGAACTGGCCCACTCGAAGCGGGTGTTTTTGTGTTATCGTCGAACATATTAAGTATTAAGTATTAAGTATTAAGTATTTTTTAAGAAACTAACTAATTAAGAAGCAAACCATCACCTTTTGGGTTATAACCATTATCAACTTCTTCGCCATCTAAATAACCATCATTATCTGTATCAGAATTAAGCGGATCAGTAGTATAATCTTTAACTTCCCTATAATCATCCAAACCATCACCATCTGTATCAACTTTATTTAAATTAGTTCCAAGTGTAATTTCCTCTTGATCAAGTAAGCCATCGCCATCTGTATCCAATTCCACTAAAATTGGGGATTCGATTTCAACCTCAGCATTTTCATCAAACATAATTTCATCTTCACTTAAATATTCATCATCATAATTCTCATAAATATCTTCATCGAAATATTCATCATCAGAAGTATCAAATTTTAGACTTGCATCGCCAACTTTATTTGTATCTTCAGATTGGCCAAGCCCAAAAACACCAGTCTTTTGAGTAAAATCAATTAAAAAGAAAATCATCCCAACAGCCACCACAACAATGGCCACAATAACCACTATTTTCTTTTTTTTACTTGGCGATATTTTAGGAGTTAACTGTTTTTCTTCAACAATAGGTTGAACAACTGGCGTTACTGGCGCTGGCTCTGAAACTGAGCTTACTTGTTCAATTGGTTCTTTGTCTGATTCAAGTTTTTCCTTACTTAAATTGTCGAACATATCTTCTACTGGTGGTTGAGTTTTTTCTTTGTCTTCAAACATAAAAATATATAATTAATAGCAAATTAATAAATGTATTGATCTTCTGGAATTTGTGTGGGTTCTGGCAAGGTCACAATATTAAGCATTACGTTTTCAAGCTGACTTTCCAATGTTGTTGGATTTCCTTGCAACCAAACGCCTTGATAGTTTAGATCAGCAATACAATCAGTTGGACACAAAGGCAAGCCAAAAACAGGTTCAGCTGAACAACGTTTACCATTCGCTACATTTAAACAACCCTCACCGTCTGTACATGCTTGGCAAATACCATTAACACAATCTCCAGCACAATCAAAATCACTGCTACAAGAAAGACCTGCACAAAGCCCATGATATCTATGCCAAAATTGGTATTTTAAATCTGTTTCATCTAAATTTATACTTCTGATATAGAATAAATGAAATGGTGTTCTATTAGTATTGATGAGTCCTATTGTGTTTGCTCGATTTTCAAACTCAGTATAATCGTCAGCATCAGTTAAAACAACATAAACATGGTGTGAGAAATTAACTGGTACAGAATTTTTCACCTCACCAAAATTATACAGATACCGACCATCATTATAAGTTTGCTCAACCCTTGATGCTATTTGAGCAGCACCATTATAATTATATGGCGAAGCACATTTATCATAAATACCTACCGCACATTTGTTCTGACAATTACCGGTGGTACATACCTTCTGACAAAAACCAGATGCACACTGTGAATTGTTTTCACAACTTACAGATGAACACCTACCAGGTTCGCCACAATTATAAGTTTGAGCACAAGTCGCCGGTGAATCTATACAATTTTCCCAATTTTCAGAACAACTTAACCACTGAACAAAATTCTCAGCATTTCCCGCTGGATAATATTCCTTTCTTAAATCTCCCGAACGTGAAGTCTCTAACATATAATAAGCATTTTCACCAAACACATCATCAATACCATTTATGTGAGTACCATCAGCCTTATCAATTCCATTAATCATTTTTTTAATAATATCTTGATGAACCCTATCTGGATCATACGTTTGCATACTGCCACTAGTATCAGCAAAGAAAGTAAATAAAACTTTTTTATTTTCATAATCATCATAAGGACCCTTGCAATCTTGATCATTATTTACGCAAGTTTGCACACTTGGATCACAATAATCAATCAAATAATCGCCATCATTATCAATACCATCACTACACTGAGTTGGATAAGTTTCATTTCTATCAAAAGCTGAGTCACAGCTTGGGTCAGCAGGCAAAAACTGCACACTACTATTATAAGTATTGCAATAATTATTTGACGCAGTACAATCATCACAACCCGCAAAATCACACGTACCATCGCCATCATTGTCCCAACCATCATTACAAATATAATCAAAATCTTCTAAAGAATCTGTAATGGAATCACACCCAGGGTCACCACCAATTTCAGAATAATCAGTAAAGCCATTGCCATCATTATCAATACCATCTGAACATTGACCAAGAAGATACTCTTCTGGATTATCGGGTGGCAAAGCAGGAGAAATCCAATCATCAGAATCAAAACTTGGTGTGACTATAAACTTATAAGTATCATAAGCTGGTCCTGATATTTCAAGAGCAAACTTCAAATCAAAAGCTGAACTATTGCCAGTTGCAAAAGGGTCTGTTCTAAATGAATAAACATAATGGGCAAAAGGATCTTCGTCATAATAATTAAAGAACCTTTGCAATTCACTATTGTAACAAGTTAGTTTGTCATAACCGATTGGACAATTTGAACAAAATTCCCCCGGGATCACACATTGATAATCACTAGGATTGCCACCAAACTCAACTGGGCACCTGTTTGGCTGTTCTCCTGGCTCAAGCTGCTCAGCTTCACACACTGCTCCAGTATTAATAACATTAGTTTTTACCCACTTAAAGTGATTCAAAGGATCCACTGGCAATGATTGTTGCAAGGTGTTCCCAAATTCATTTTGCCAAGATGGCCAAGAACTGAAAGTTCTACCTCGAACATAAGTACCAGATGCTAATTGTGGAACTTGTCCATTGTGAGTTGATTTGTAAATATTTAAATATTGTCGCATCAAAACCATATCCATAATACGACGAGTATCTCTAATAAGCTTAGATTTTTCTGGTTGCACACCTTGATTCGTTACCATGTTAGTATTGAACCAAAGAAGATTAACCATTTGAGCATAAATATTTTTCGTTGCTTCATTAGCATTCAAAGTGTAGCCAAGAACATAAATATTATTATAAATTCTATTTTCAGTTTGACCATTTGTTTCTGCTACATTACTGGAAGCCACGTAAACAGTTGCACCGTCTTGAACACCATCATAACAAAATTTACCAAAGTCATCTTCCTGACAATCCAAAGCAATCTTGTTTGGATTAGGGGTTGGATTTGGAGCATACTTTTGATACCAAATTTCTGGCGGTAAATTTTCTGAATTTTCATAAATTCTCAAAGAAATTGCATCCGCTGCATAATCATTAGTTGGGTAAGGCAAACCAGTACTTGGATCAACTTTATCGTTTACTCTAATAAAGAAATATTGCTCAAATAATTCAGGCTCTTCCCACGGATCAGTATAACTTTTACATTTTGGATCACCAATCCAAGTATCTGCATTATAATCTTTTTCGCCATCACCATCATTATCAATTCCATCATTACATTGATTTTGGAAATCACCAGAAAGTTGAACCCACGGTAATTGTGATTCCACAAAAAATCCTTGATCTTTGGCTAATTCAGTCAGATTCATGTGATAAAAATCTCCACTCAAACATTTTGAATTCATGTCATCCAAACTACAATGAGCAACTGAACGATTATTACCAGTTACGTCAAGAACATTGTCATCAAATGTCCATAATCCTTTTAGATTTGGCTCACTTGTCGGATCAATAATTTTATTAAGATTTGGGGCAAGGTCATCAGTATCCCAAACGCTAAACTCATCAACAAAACCAGCCAATGAAACTGAAGCTGTTCCAGTTTTTCCTAGCCCTCCAATATACAAATCACTATAACCATAACCAGGTGACGGTGGTTCTGTCAGGTTTACTGGCCAATAATTTAAATCATCAATACCAAATTCGTCTGGTACAGTAGCCACTTCTTCTCCATTAACATAAAGATGAGAAGTGTTTACGCCATCAAAAGACAAAGCAATATGATTAAAGCCACCAGAAAGTAAACCAGCTCCAGCTTGCGTTGTTCTCACTATTTCTGCTCCATTTGTTTTTATTGAATAAACAATTGAACGCTTATCTGTACAACCAGTACAATTGTTTGTATTAGCAAAATTACCATAAGCATATTCACAACCATTATCACAATTTTCACCCCAATATCGAAAAGCTAATTGAACGTGATTATTGGTACTAGGATCTTGATCTAAATTCTTATAAAAAAGTCTAGAAAATTTACTATCAGCATATCCTTCATGATAAACCCAAGATTCAATCATCCAGTCGTTATTTGGACTTGACTCTGAACTCATAAAGCCAAGATTAGAATCTGAGACTTGAACATAATCTTGATTTCTATCAAAATAAATTCCGTAGCGTGGAGTTACTTCTTTGGTAATAAATTCACCTAGACCGATATCCACCTTTGGCAAATCATCAGCAAAACCAGGATTACCAAAATCTCGACAATAAAATAATCCTACATTGAAATTCTTTTCATATATATAAGTTGTTTGATATTCTCCAGTACTAATCAAATTAGTAAATTTACCCCAACGATTTTCACCATTGTTGTCAGGATCTGGCGCATAAGCTGATGGTTCCCAAAGATTGTCACAAAGCAAAACTTGGTATTTAGCATTGCCAGTTGTTTTTTCACCAACTGAACTTAATTCTTGACCAAGAAAAGTACCCATTTCTTCGGCTATCTTATCAACAACAATTACAACATTAGCAGAAATATTAGCTGTACCATTTTTATTATTACTAACTACTTCAACAAATTCATAATCCATTGCTTCGTCTGGTAATGGTTGCTGAGCATCTTGATAACAAACCCCAGCGCCATTAGCATAAATATAATCAGCACAACCGGCCATACCAAGGATTAAACTTTCATCACTAATTTTCCAATCGTACACCCATTCATAAACACCTGGTGATTCAACAATTGGCTGATTACCTTTTCGAGCAATTGCGTTGAAAACAGTTTGCGTATTCGGTTTTGTAACAAAAGTTTGTCCAGGTGTTACGGCTACATTATCCACTCGACAAATTTCATTACCAGTAACAAACACACTTGAAATATCACCAAGATTTTCGCCACAACTATTTTCAAGATCTTCAAACTTGATAAGATATTCTTTATTTGCCAACAAAGTTGCACTTGGCGTAATAGTTACAATAGAATCACCACTAATACTTTCAGAAATAGAATATTCTTGTTCAACTTCACAATAACCAGCCTCAGCAAGACCAACCTTAACAAACATATTTTTTACAAACATTTTGACTTTTTGATAAGTTTTATTGAAAAAGCCACCTTCATAACTGATATCTGGACAAGATCCAGAAAAACCAAAATAAACCGAACCTTCAGGCAAAACTACTTGCTGATCAAAAGCTACTAAAACTTGAGAATTCAAACAAACATCTGTTTCATTATTATAAGGATGAGAGTGATTATTATCGATAGAAGCTGAAGATTCACAAATTTCTATTGTGTCTTCTTCTGAATTATCCCCACAACTAGAACACTGTGGATCAGCTGGATAATCAATTGCTCCGTCCCCATCATTGTCTTGACCATCTGAACATTGAGCAGGTGTTTGTGAATTATCAACATTTTCACCATCAGTTGGTGAAGTACAATCTGGATCACAAGTATTACAGAGTTGACCAGCCTCACAAAAATCAAACAAACCATCACCATCATTATCACGGCCATCACTACAATTGCCTATTTCATCAAGTTCACTGGTATCGCCAGCTGCTTGACAACCAGGATCTCTAGGCAAGAAAGTTGTATTACTGTTATGAGTACCGCAATAATCATTATCATAATTACACGTACAACCTTGAGCTCCATAATCACAAAATCCATCTCCATCATTATCTAAACCATCACTACAAGCCACATTTTCACACGATCCACCCTCTGAATCATCTTCCGAACTTTCGCAACAAGTATCATCAAGATCAACCAAAGTATCAGAATCATCATCAAGTAAATTATTACACTGTTTTTTTGTTCCCGGTGTATCTGAATAATCCGAAACATTCGGTAAAATATCTTTATACTTATTAATTAAATAAGGATCATTTGTTCTATATTTCAACTTACCAAAACCAGTTTTAGGACTAGCGTCCTCAATCATGTTCGCTGAAATATTCGTAACTGCCTGAATGTAATTAGTTACTACATTATATTCAAAAATATAGGCATTCTCATTATTTCTAGTTAAAATAACTGATTCAACATTTCCACTTGGAATAACCGTGGCAACATCATAAGGAGCACCCTTAATCGCCCCAGCTGGGCAGGTATTGCCTTCACTTGGATCACACGATAAATCATATTCACACTCTGGGTCTTCACCTGGTTCGAATAAAGTATTTCCATCTTGACAATAAGAACCATATTCAGTTTGTGAACCTTTATTTATACATGAAGTTGAACAATATTCTGGAAATGTACAAACACAATTGGCTGTACCAAAAATACAACTAGCCCCATCAGGCCCTAAATATTTACATTCAGCTTCACAATCTTCATCAGGATCAAGAGATGAACCTCCGCCACCTAAATAATTTTCTCTTACTCCATTTCCACAGCAATTATTACATGAACAAGCTGGATCTGAACTATTACAATTAACTGTTTTTAAATTTTCAATGCAAGTGTCAGCTTCTGTTAATTGACACGCCCAAGGATAAACATTATCTGCTGTACATTCACTGCAATTAATAACCTTTTTACCGTAAATAGTTTGATTACCAGCCAAAGGATCAGCCACACAACCTGCAGTCCCAATCAAACAAGACACCTTGAATGTATCAGCTGAACTTTGACACTGTTCACAATTTATATTTTTTATTCCGACATGATTAGCTGTATCACAAGTTTGACCAGCATAACACTGAACTAAACGTGTACCAGGTGCATTACAACCCTCAGTTTGATCTATTTCACAAGTAATTGTTTTTTTGAAAACTCCTGCTCCAATATCAGAACAACCAACCGCACCTTCATTACAAGGAACTTGCATTGTGCTTAAACAACCAGCGCCCCCAGTACAAGCTTCTATTACTTGATTACAACTAGGATCACCAGAATGGCAAGATTCACTTTTGGTGCAATTGTTATCACAACTTGGAAAACCTTTCCACACGCACTTATTTGTGCAAAGTGGATTATTTTCAATGGAACAAACACAATCATCACCAGTGGTACATTCATGCCTTAAGTCATCAAGACAAACTGCTTCGCACTCTTCTCCAATATCAATCCTGCCGTCACCGCAAAGTGCCATATTTTGGATTTCACTACTTTTATATTTTGATCCAGTGTGTAAACATAATGAAGATAATCCTGATTTTGCATTATTAGAACCTTTATCATCATCTTCTCCCGGTTCAACAATTCCATTACCACATTCATAACCTTGAGTTGTACCTTTGTTTAAGCAGGTGCTAGTACAAGCTGGCGAACCACTAGTTCCATCGTCACACTCTTCCCCAGCATCAACAATGCCATTGCCACAATCAGTACTAATAATTGGTTCAGTTAAACAAATATCACTACAACCATCGCCAGGTACGTCATTTCCACCATCACATTCTTCTCCCAAATCATAATCAATTTTATTATCACCACAAACAGCAGCGTAAGGCTCACCACCTGTTACTTGGCATTTATCATTACAATAAGGTTGAACATTAGCTCCAAGATTTAAATTTAAAACTGTAGCAATGACCGGATACTGACTTTCCCAAGTCCAGTCATAATCAAATGGAGTTAACAATTGTCCATTTGCGTCACATTGATTTGGCATTGAATATGGTTCTGTCCAATATTCAACTCTTTCTCCAACTTTTTCTGAAATATAATATTTTGGCACTAATTCTACTCGATCAACTTGACATTTAGTATCATCATTTTTAGTTTTAAATATCCAACTAAAAGCGTCATACGCACCAGTTGCGCCAACCTCAAAGGTATCCGCACTAGTACATTGATTATCTGGTTTATAATAAGTTGAATTTTGTTTAATAGCAGAAAGCAAAGCTGAATCTGTAATAAAATCATCGTTACTTAAATTTTGACAAGTAATAGCTGAATTTTCTGGACAAACAAGTTGCGCAGTTAATTCTGCATAACCAACAAACTCACCTTCAGAATAACAACCACAAACATAATCAAGTTCAGTTCCTTCGCCTTCAATATAACCACCTGTAACATCAATTCCTCCATCTCCGTCATTATCCAAATTATCAGAGCAATCGCCATCCGGCGCCCCAGCAGTTGCATAATTCAAATTACTTAAAACAACTTGGCTAGAACTTTTAATTCCGTTCGTTAAAACTACCCGGTAATATGTATTAGGACTTAAAACGCCATTATTTAAACCGATAAGTGTTCGAAAAAATCTACCCTCAGTAAAATCTGTTCCAGAATTATACTGAATATTCAAATTTTCAACAGGACTAAGGGAAGTACAATCAGAAGAAAAACAAGAATAAATTTTTACTGTGCTTGAATTTAAAGTTGTATCATCCATCTCGATATTAAAGTTGGCTGTAATCGCTGTATTGATACAGGCTTCATCACAATTAGGATAAGACCTGATAACTTTTGGTTTTTGAAATTTTACTTGTAAAAAGCCTTTTTTATAAAGTGAATCAAACAAAGCTGCTAAATCAGCATCTCCAGGCACAGCTGAAACTGAAATTTCATAAGGGTCCCATGGCAAACTTTCAAAAACAGTATTGGCAGGGTTTTCATCAACTTTTAATTTATAATAACCAATATATTTCTCACTATTAGTTGGATCAGTACAAATTAAATGATTGGTAGCAGAAACTGGTGAATAAGGATTAAACTCAGAACAAGCATAACCAGCAAATTGAACCTTGGATTGATCAGCAGTTGCAACTTGCCAATCCCAATTTTCATCAACCAAAGCAATATCCTGACATTGGTATTGACCAGAAACAATATATTTAGCATTACCATAAAGTTCATTAATTAAACCAACAAGCGGAGTTAAAAGTAAATTTTCTGGTATGCAAATTTCTTCTTTTGTTAAAAATGACCATTTATAATTACCAACCATGTACTTTGAAGTACTTGTAGCAGTCGTTCCTATCGGTGCCCGAACTCCAGAGTAACCACCACGTACTGTAATTTCATACCAAGTATTTGGAAATAAATAATTATCAATATTATCTACCAGCCCAGGATTAATTCCACCGCTAACTGTGTTATTATTTGAATCTTTGAGTGAACTATATAAATTAATTCTTGATAAAGCTTGACCAGAACCAACACATATACAACCTTCACTATCTGGCTGGCAAACTGCTCCACTAGAATTTTGACAACTATAATTTAATGTTTCTGAAGCATAATCAGTTGATTGATTGAAATACTGAATTATTCTAGAAATACAAACTCCTGGCACAACACTATTTTCAGTGCTTGAACAAGCGTTTAGATCACATTTTACACCAGTTGAATTTAAACATCTTTTAACAACTATATTATTAGAAAGTGTTGTTGGTTCTACTGGTAAACTAAAAGTAAAACCAATCGTGCCATTAATACAAGCTGAGCTTGAATTACGATATGGTGAAGGCGATTGACTATAAGCGCCAGGTAAACAAGTTCGTTCTAAAACAGCTAAAATTTCTGGTAATGGCCCAGTACTCAAAACCCACATATACTCTGATGGTAAATATTCAAACTCTTCTTCACAAGACCCAGAAGTTTGACAAATACCAGTAGCACAACACTCTTCTCCATTGCTACATGAGCCTGGCGTACAACTTCCAACATTAAATATATAAGTATTACTTCGATCACTGCCATCATCTTTTTCTAGAAAAACACCACCAGATTTGGCGCCGGCAGGTACAACTGCATTCAAAATTTGTTCAGCTGACCATTCATTAAAACTACTAACGGCTACGCCCGAATCAACCTCCCCTAATGTTCCTCCATTCGCAGAAAATTTTAGAATGTAACCCCCTTGATTACCAAAATATTCACCGAACACATTAACCCCAGTTCCAACTGGTCCATTATTTGGATCAATTGAACAAATACCAGGTGTTGGCTCGCCGTCTGAAATATTAATATCAAAAGGCGCACTTACTAAACCATCGGCTGTATATAAAATTAATGAATAATCAAGACTATATGGATCTGTTCCGCCAGGCAATTCATTAGCAATATTTTCTGGAATTTTTATTATAATCTGTTCATTGTTCCAATTTATTTTGTTACAACCAAAAACTGCTGGCCAATCATAGGAATAACCATTGATTGTTGTATGAACTTCGACAAAACCAACCTTATCACCAAAATACAAACCATTAACATTAAACATTTGTCCAATGTGTAAAGTATCTGGGTTAACACTTTCTATTACCGGGAAATTCGCACTTGGAATAACTTGAAAAAGCGCTGGATTACTAACAACACTTTTGCAAACACAACTTTCTGATCCTTCTGAACACAAAGATCCTTCACTATCTTTACATAATAAACCTTTATCTACGTAAACATTATATGATCCATCAGCAAGGCTAGGAACTTCAATTCCAGTAATTTGTGTATTAGTCCACTGCCCTTCTCCATAAAGTGCCCCAATCAAACCAAAAGTCACATTATCATCGTTTTCTTTTGTTGTTCCAAAATTTTCACCTGAAGCCTTTACTGTATTACTAATTGCACCTTGGTTACAAGTAACTAGAATATCTCCCTGCACGCCAGGAGTACAACCCTGCAATTGAATTGAACACAAACCTGGATAATTTATCGTTGGATCAACTATAAAATCGCCTAAATATCCTTTTTCATCATCATCAGTTGTATCAACTTGCCCTAAATAATTTACAACCTTAATTGGTCCGGTCACAGCACCAGTTGGAACCTTGGCGATTATTCTATTTGGACCCCAAGAAGAATTAGGGTCACAAGCAACACCTGCCTCCAAATAAGTTCCGTTTGGTCCACTAAAATAAATCCTACCTTGATTTTCATTACCAAACTTTTGTAAAAAACCAACACCAACAATTGTAACCAAATTACCTGGGCCAGCACTTATTGGAGCAATATCCACAATTTCCGGAACTGTTACGCACATACCTTCACAAGCTACTCCTTCTTCACAGTCAGAATCATTTGCACAATCAATGTTATCTTCATCAGCACAAGATAGTCTACAAATACCTGCGCATTGATCATCATTTGTACAACTAGTTCCATCACAAGCTCCACATTCTGGTTTTGATCCATCACTGTCACAAATTAATTGACCATTACCATCAAAACAATATTCAGGCAAAACCTTAACTGAAATAGATTTGGTTCCTATTTGTCCAACAACATCCTCTGTTTCAGCTTTTAAAATATAACTTCTTAATTCATAATCATAAGTATCCCAATAAATACTTGTTTCAAACAGCCTAGGAGTAATATTACCTTGTGGCACGTTTACACCTAAAGCTGGAGATAACTCGTCTTCAAATAAACTAGTATAACTAATTCCACCATCATCAACAGATTTTAGTAAAACATTATATTCAAAATTTTCACTTACCTTTGAACCATTTATCAAATTCATGAAATTTACACTTGGAGCAGTAACATCACAAACTGCATTTGTAGTAAATTCTGTATTACAAAGACTTCCAACACTACAAAGCAAACTGTAACTTCCCGCTATAGCTTTGACACCACCCTCATTTAAACGAACACTAACCTTGGTATTAGCATCAAAACATTTTTGTCCACTGCAAACTTCATCTTGACAATCCTTATCTGGAGTAAAAGTAACAGTTGCACCATCACCAGACAAAGCAAAAGAACCAGCAATTTCAGTTTCTTCACCAGCTACAAATTCTTCATTTTCAACTTCAACAAAAGCATAATCAAACTTAATACAATTTGAGCCAACCCTTTTTAGATAAACATATATATCATCGCTATTGTCATAACAAGCACTAGGAATGTCCAATTTACTTTCGCCACTTTCAGTCTTATACTCATCTGCAATATAATACTGCTTACTCCTAGCAATAGCTTCCGTTGGACCACAACTAATATCAAAATAAGCCCTATCCCCAGCTGCGATCAGATCAAATGCCAGTTTTACAGAAAGAGCTTGCTCATGATTAACTTCAGCCACATTATAGTGTAAAACCATTTTATCATCACCCAAATACAAAGGGTTACCATTTGCGATTGAACATACAACCCAACCAGAATTATAAACACTATCATCTGCAATAATTTCAGGTAAAATTATATCTTCATTACCATTAGATTCTACAGCAGAATCTGGAACAATCTGAGTAGTCACTATTTCTTTTTCACCAATTTTAGTAATTTTAATATTTTCACTTGTAACAGTGGCTGGATTTAGGGATTTAGAAAAAGAAATATTAAGCTTAGAATTAATTGGCATGCCATTTCCTTGAGGAGAAACTCCAGTAACAATCAACTGACTTTCACTACCAATAATTATCGGCAAAGTATCTCCACCAGTATTATCGTTTGCATTAAATCCAGTTGCATCAGACAAACGGCTCAAAACAAAAGTAGTAATTGCATAAGCAGAAAATATTATAACTAAACCGATCACACCATTAATCATCCATTTCTTGGCTTTACCAACCTTATCATCACTACCACCTGAAGTCATATACAAAAATCCACCATAAAGAAATATAACCAAAGCGACCGTACCAACTAAGCCAAGAAAAACTTTTATAATACTACCTATTATTGTTCGGATATCCCCATTGCCCAGACCTGTTTGTTCTCCCACAATGTCAACGCCTAAATTATCTTGAGCAAATACTTGATTGGCAAAAGAAAAACCAACTACTACGAATAGCATTATTAAAAGTAGGTAAAGAATTTTAGTTCTTTTATTTTTATTTTTACTAAACATCCGTTTATATATTATTTATTTTATAAATAATTTACTGAAGCTCACTTGGGCCTAGTGGTTGGGCACATTCATCACCAGCAACTGCTTGCAATCCAAAAGTTCCATCTTGTGGACAGCATGAATAACCAGAAGAATTATTATTGCAAGAACTTCCCTCCACTGATCCATCTTGATTTACAGTTGGACTAAAACAATTCATCCGAGTGTCTTTTAATTCTGATTTTATAATTGGTGTATATATAGGTAAAAGATCTTCACCATCTTCATATTCTCTAAATGGTGCATGAGTAATGGCAATCGTTGTCATATTAACAACTGCTGGAGTTGATGGATCTGAATCAGCATCCACTAACTCAAAATTTGAGTCAAACCAACCATCAAAATCTTTTCCATTGCCATGTTTACCATATAAATAAACTTCTTCATCAACTGACTGTGCATCCAAATCTTCACTAAAAGTAGCTTTAATAGTTACGGTCGGAGAAATAGAACCAGCTGTAGCGCCAACACTATGCGAAGGATTTAAATTAGTTAAAACAGGACCAATCAAATCCAAAGTATTACCAGTTAAAAAATCCCAATAATAACTATCCAAAATTGTTGCTAAATCACTAGCTAAAGTATCAACAGGACCAGGTCCTTCCATTTGTCCATTAGCATTACCATCAAGAGAATTACCTCCCATATCCATAATTCCAGTTCCAGGATTAGCCACACCTTCACTAATAATTTCAGCAGCTAAAATTCGGCCTGTAATATTAGCATTACTTGGCAAACATTTCGCTGGCTCACCACAAGAATTACTTGCACCTTGCTCGCAATCCGTATCAGCTACGAACTGAATAGTTCGATATTGATTTAAACCTACTCGCCAAGTACCAGGGATAAAATTCGTATCACAACCAGCAATTGAAGAATCTGATAACATTTGAACTTCATTATCACCCACTCCATCAGCACTACCACAACCTTGAATTTGCGTTAATGGAGGAATAACTGGCTCACTAAAATTAATATAAATTGCTTGATTTAAATAAACCTTGCCTTGACAATCAGCATTAGAACAACCTATTTGTTTTATGCCACATTTACAATTTCTTAAACTTTCCGCTGAAATAGGATATTCAACATTGGCCGGAACTACAGAAGTTACAGTTGGTGGGGTAAGGTCCACAAATGTTCCTGTTGTAAAACGCCATTTGTAATCAGGGTAAGAAAAATTAAAAACTCCACCTCCGGCTTGTTCATCGATACCCAACTTTTGGATAGCTGAAGTTAAATATACTATATATGTTTCATCTTTTTCTTCACTTCCGAGATGAATATTAAAATTATTAAAAGGATTAAAAATTAAAGTTTTATTATCTTCTGTCATCATGGCATAACCGGGAACAAGTTTATTACCATTACAAATATTATTGACACAATTTCCACCACCACACTCGGAATCTACTGCACAAGCACGGCCTTCAGCAATATCGTAAAATGGAACCTGCTGACAACTCTTTGTTACATCCAAAGAATGCTCGGCCATCATATCAGCACATTTATAAACACGAATAGCATCTTTTTTTATTTCGCCACAAGTGGCAACTCCAGGAGGACAATTAGCATTGGAATTTTCATCAATAACTGATCCTGGGAAAATCGGAGTTTTAAAAGTAACTAAAATTTGAGTATTGCGAGGAACTCCTGTTTGTTCTGGTTCTGGATAATGGCTTTGAATAATATGCCCAAAAGCACCACCAGAAATATTGTATCCACCACCAGCCAAACCTGCAGTTAAAAAATATCCAGGAGGATTTACGTTGGGATTAGAATTATCAAATAAACCGAATACAAAACTGGTAATTGAATAAGCAGCAAATATTATAACCAGACCAATAAAACCATTTTTTAACCATTTTTTAGCTACACCAAGTTTAGTTTCATCACCTCCGGCCGTCATATAAAGGAAACCGGCACCTAAAACAATTATCAAACCGATCGCCCCGATAAGACCAAGCGCAACTTTTATAATATTTCCAACAATGATTCGGGGATCAGTTTTTTGTAAAACTGTTTGACCAGCAACAGTATCAAGATTTGCAGTCATGTCACTCTGAGCATGAACAGCAATTGGAACAAATAAAAAAACTGCCAATATAAACACTAAACAACTGACAGTTATTTTTATTACTCTCTGAGAGAATAGTTTATTTAAATTCATTGTGACCCCTCACATTTTACCACCTTGAGGTAATCCACACCTAAAATTGGGTAAAACGTATATTAATTTTTATTTTTTATTTTTGTCCGCATTTAGCCAAGTATTTCTTTGACTGCCTGGCCAACAACAGAACCATCAGCTTGACCTTTCAAAGCTTCCATTACTGATCTCATTACTTTTCCAAAGTTTGTTTTGTCTTCTTCTGCTAATTCTGCTATCACTTCTTGAACTTTAATTTTCACTTCTTCAAGTGAAAGTTGCTCTGGCATATATTCTTCCAAAACCTTAACTTCAGCTAATTCCTTATCAACCAAATCTTGTCTTAAACCCTGTTTATAAGCCTCAGCTGAATCTTTTCTTTTTTTAATTTCACTCTTCACCGTCGCAATAATATCATCTTCGGTAAGTTCTTTACCCATCATTTCTATTGATTTGTTTTTGATAGCACTTTTCAGCATTCGCAAAACAGACAAAACATCCTGATTCTTGTCTCTCATTGCTTGAAGAAAAGCCTGATCAATATTTTTACTTAGGCTCATATAGATTATACTAAATTTTAACTAAGATTAAAAGTTTTATCTTCGCACAGGTTTTTTCTGTGGTTCTTCTGGTAAGCGACCGATTTTCTTTAAATATTCTTTCTTTTCTCTATATACTTTTCGAGATAAAGTTTCAGACTTTTGCTTATTTTTGTTAGCATCTTTTTTGAAATAAATATTTTTCTTAAATTGCAAAAAAGTACCACTTTGCATTAAGCGTCTGTTAAATCGTCTTACAAAAGATTCAAAAGTTTCACCTTTTTTTCTTTTTACTTCTATTGGCATGGGAAAACACCTTTCTAGTTATAATAATAATTTCTGAATAAATATTAGCTAAATTTTGGGAAAAAGTCAAGCCTTATCCTAACCTTTTTTTAATTTCTTTAATTGCTTTGTCCATTCCCAAAACTTCTTGAATTCCACTATCCATATCCCGCAAAATTACGGTTCCTTCAGTTGCTTCTTTCTGACCTAAAATTAGAACAAATTTAGCACCAATCTTTTTCGCCATATCAAGCTGAGACTTTAGACTTCTTTTTGAAAAGTTAGCCTTTACAACAAAATCTTCTTTTCTTAATTTTTCAAAATACGAAAAAGCTTTTTGACGAGCAAATTCACTTAATTGTGCTAAATAAACTTGTGGTTGTTTGACAACTGGGATTTCAATTTTATTTATTTTAAAGTGATTAAAAATACGCTCTAATCCAAAACTGATTCCCGCTCCAGGAACTTCCGGCCCACCAAGCATCTGAATCAAGTAATCATAACGACCACCACCAGCCAAAGAATACCTTTGTTCTTCTGATTCAACTACAGTTGGATAAATTTCAAAAACAGTTTTATTATAAAAATCAAAAGTACGGAAAAGGTTTGAATCTAAACGATAAGATATTTTTAATTCATCTAAATATTCCAAGACGCGGAATAAATGATCTCGACATTCATCGCAAAGCCAATCAACCATTTGTGGTGCATCGTCTCGAAGTTGAACGCATTTATTATTTTGGCAAGAAAGAAATTTTAAAGGATCTCGAGTAACATGCTTTCGACACTCAGCACAAACAGCTGTTCGTTTTGATTTCAAATAACCGCTAAGAGCTTTAGCATATTCTGGTCGACAACTTACACAACCCATACTATTCAATCTTACCTCAACTGGTATCCCTAGATTATTCAAGAAAGAACAACCTATAATTATTAATTCTGCATCAATTGGTGCACTTTTTTCACCCAATATTTCCAAACTTATTTGAGTAAATTGTCTAAGTTTATTTGCTTCAACTTTACCTTGTCGAAAAACTGGCCCCCAATTAAAAATCTTAATCGGCATTGTATGATTTACCATGTTATGTGAAATAAAAGCACGAGCAACAGATGAAGTTGTTTCTGGTCGAAGTATTAATTTTTGCCCCTTATCAATAAAATTAAATGACTCTTTATCCAAAACTCCTGACTGTTTAAACAATGTATGATTAAACAATTCATATTTCTCAACAATAGGAGTGTCCAATCTTGTAAAACTATAATCATCAATTACTGACTGCATTTCTTTTTCTACAAAATTTAAATATTTTTGTTCAGCTGGCAAATTGTCTTTCATACCTTCAACCAAAGGTGGCGTTTTAATTTTTTTTATCTCTTCCTGTGGTTGATCTTCTTTTTTTCTTCTTGGCATATTTGTTTAGTGAGTAAGTATTAAGTAATAAAAGTTAAAAAGCTTGCCCTGAACTTAACGTCTTATAGCGTTATAGTTCGGGGTAAAAGTTAAAAGTAAACAGTAAAAAAAGTTGATTAAGTTAATTGAGTTGATTAAGTTGATTGCCTTGAAGCTTTAAGTAAATAAACAGTAAACGTTAAACATTAATTGTTAAACAGTAAGCAATAAACCAGCTTAAGTGTTTGTTACGCCTGCCTGCATACCTCCGGCATGTAAACAGGTAGGCAGGTGGTGAATGGTTTTACTGCCTTTTTGATTTTGTTTCAAGTTTTACACACACTAAAGGGATGCGGTAAGAGTTGGCAGCGCTAAACCCACTTAAGTGCTTGCTCTATACTTTATCCGTCTTCGCCACCGACTTCGTTACTATATTCGTCAAAACTACGACAGTCAAGAAAACTATGTCGGTCAAGAAAGCTACGACGGACACATGTCTTGTGATTAAATGTTTAAATGTTCAAATGATTTAATGATTTGATGTTCTATGTTCCATGTTCCATGTTCTATGATTAATGTTCCGTGATTAAGTGCTTAAATATTTTCTTGTTTTACTGATAATCAACAGTAGAAAATGTAGTCAACCGCCAAAATGGCCAACCACGAAACCATACACGTCCAATAATCAGCTCTGCCTCAACAGGCCCAAACCTTCGTGAATCTAAACTGTATTCTCGGTTATCACCAAGCACGTAATATTCCGTTGGTCCAAGTGTCCATTTGCGATTTTCCAAAGTTTTCGTATTACTATCTAAATATGAACTTTCATCCAACAAAAATTTTTGTTTTGTATCATCATTTTTATAAACATAAACATTATTGTCAGAAATTTCTACTGTTTCTCCTGGTAACCCGATAACTCTTTTAATGAAAAACTGAGAAGGATCTTTGGGATACTTAAATACAACAATATCTCCACGGGCTGGTTCATCCAAACGATAACTAATTTCATCAATAATTAAATATTCATGATCATAGAAACTTGGCTCCATTGAAGCACCCTTAACATAAAATGGTTGAATTAAAAAATAACGAACTGGAATAATAATTGCCAGCGAAACGCACACAACTTTAAGTAAATCCCAAATAAAACGCAAAACTTTTTGCGTTGGGGTAAGACTACTTTCTAAATCAAATTCTTTATCAACAAAACCCATATTTTCTTATGTTTAATCCTAAGTACAAAAAAACCGCTTAACCCAAAAAACAAAAACGAAAAAGTTATCCACTTTTTATCTATTTTATTATAACACAAAAATATCACAACTCCAAGCTTTGTCAAACTGATTTGTCAAGCCTTGCTAAACGAACAACATTATCCTATAATTAAGCTAGAGTTTAAATACGTTCTACATTTTTTATATTATGAAAATATATCATCAAAAGCCAGAAAAACCACTTGATTCAAGAATAAATTTACTCAGTCAAGCTGACAATTCACATCCACACGGTAAAAAAATTTTTAAAATCAGCAAATTTATTTTATATTTATTTGTAGTTTTAACATTGGCTTTCTTGGTTTTTTCCTACCAAGTATTGTTCACCGATAATAGCATGGGTGATATTTTTTCTGGAAAAATAAATATTTTTCAACAACTTAGCACCTTAGCTGGCAACAGCAGCCAACTTCAAGGGGAAATGGATGATCGAATAAATATACTTTTAATGGGTATGGGCGGGACAGGTCACGATGGTCCTTATCTAACTGACACAATGATTTTAGCCAGTATTCAACCATCAACCAAAAAGGTCAGTATGGTTTCTATACCAAGAGATTTATTAGTAGAAATTCCTGGCTTTGGTTGGTGGAAAATAAACAATGCTAATGCTTTTGGTGAAAAACAAAGTCCTGGGGATGGCTCTGAATTGGCTAAACAAGTAGTTCAACAAGTATTTGATATACCAATTCATTATTATGTTAGAATTGATTTCGCTGGTTTTGAAAAACTAATTGATGATGCTGGAGACGTTAAAGTTTATGTGGAAAACAGTTTTACTGATTATCAGTATCCCACCAGCGACCATAAATACCAAATTGTTTCTTATGAACAAGGTTGGCAAACAATGGATGGAGAGACTGCACTTAAATTTGCCCGTTCTAGACACGGCAACAATGGAGAAGGTTCAGACTTTGCTCGCAGTCAAAGACAACAAAAAATTATCCAAGCTTTTAAAGATAGAATTTTATCGTATAATTTTCTTTTAAGTCCTAGAAAAATAAAAAAATTTACTGATAATCTAGCTGAACATTTACGAACTGACTTTCAACCATGGGAGCTTGTTAAACTGGCTCAATTCGCCAAGGACATAGACACCAGCAATGTAATTACACAAGTGTTAGATGATAGTCCTGGCGGATTTTTATATGCCAATATGGTTAATGAAGCATATGTACTTCAACCAAAAGGTGACGACTTCACTCAAATTCAATATCTAGTAAAAAATATTTTCAGAACAAACAATACTTCAGAAATCCAGGACAAAAAAACGGCCACAGTAGAAATTCTAAATGGTACAATCGTTCCAGGTCTAGCTTCTCTAAATTCGGATGAGCTTAAATTGGTTGGTTACAGAGTAAATAAAATTGGTAACTCGCCAGAACAAAATTACGCCAAGACAATTGTGTATCAACTTTCTAAAACTGGTTTTGACGAAGAAAAAGCATTTTTAGCTTCAAAATACGACACTGAAGTTCAAGACAAAAATATTCCTGATTGGATAACAAATATTTCTGCGCTTGATTCTGACTTTTTAATTATTCTAGGCGAAGATAATAATGAAAATTATCAATAATAGCTATTACGATCAAATCAATTTACGACCTAGACAAAAACTCAAAAATAGTGTAAGCTTAGCAAATTAAATTAAACATAAAATTAGTTTTAGGCTTTTTAGTAACATTAGTACTGAATAACTACTTCTATCCCAATTTCAAATATGACAGAAATCATTAAAAAATATCCAACGGTTGCTCTAATCGGTCGAACAAATGTTGGTAAATCAACCATTTTTAATCGTTTGACAGATAATGCCATAGCGATAGTTTCTCACATTCCAGGAACTACTCGAGATCTTCGACATGGAGAATGTCAATGGATTGGCAAAACTATTACAATTACAGACACAGCTGGACTTGATATTGTGTCAGATATTATTATTGATAAAAAATCAGTTAACATGGCTGAAAAATCTATTGCAGAATCTGACTTAGTCCTGCTTATTGTTGATGTCAGGGATGGTTTATTACCACAAGACAAAGCTTACATAAAATTAATTCAAAAGTCTGGTAAACCTTTTTTCTTGGTAATTAATAAAGTTGATTCACAAAGATTAACTGAACAAACTGATGAATTTTATAAATTGGGTGTAGAAAAATTCCACATGATTTCCGCCAAAACAGGTGCTGGAACTGGTGATTTACTTGATGATGTTTTTGCAACTCTAGAAACAAAAAATATTTCCACTGAAACGACCGAAATTAAACCTGCTAATAAAAACAACATTAATATAGCTTTAATTGGTAAACCTAATGTTGGGAAATCTTCATTATTAAATGCTATTCTTGGCGAAGAAAAATCAATTGTTTCAGAAATTCCCCACACCACTCGTGATAGTCAGGATTTTACTTTTTATTACGAAAAAGAACACAGCAAAAAATCAAAATTTATTTCTAATCATGCAAAACAAATAAAAACCAACTCAGCTGAACCAGAAACAGCAGATAATAATAAATCAACGAGATATTCTTTAACTTTTGTTGATACTGCTGGTATAATTAAAAGCCGAAAAATCAATGATAAATTACAAGAGCTCAGCATTGCTCAAAGTTTAGATAGTCTAAAAAAATGTGATATTGCTTTGCTTCTTTTTGATGCTGGTGAACCCGTTACCATGCAAGACAAAACCTTAACTCAAGAAATAGAAAACAATTACAAATCAATTATTTTTGTTGTAAACAAATGGGATTTAGTTGATGACAAAACAACTCATAGCGACAAAGAATACACTCAGTACCTTGCCAGCGTTATCCCCTTTTTGACTTGGGCTCCAGTTGTTTTCGTGTCAGCCAAAACAGGATTTAAAATTCAAAAATTAATTGATGTAATTATTGAAATATACGAAAAAGAACAAACTGAATTTGAGCAAACAGCACTGGATGATTTTCTAGCTTCCTTGCTTAAAAAGAAAACTCCACCAAGAGTTTATGGCACCAAAGCACCTTATCTTTTCTCAATGAGACAAACTGGCCGTGGCCCATTAACTTTTGAATTTTTAGCTAGTCAGTCAATTCACATTGATTATTCATATCAAAGATTTATCAAAAAATATCTTCGTCAAAAATTTGATCTTGCTGGTTGTAGTATTAAATTAAATTTTGTAGAAAAAACCATTCAGCACGGAGAAGGTCAACCTATAAAATTTTCTAAACACTAAACACTCAAAAACTTCATCAATATTTTATGAAAATTATAATTGGTTTAGGTAATCCAGGAAAAAAATATTTATTTACTCGTCACAACATTGGTTTTGCTATGCTCGAATTTTTGCGTGACGAATGGTTACAAGCTGAAGGTTTTTCTAATTGGAGCGACAACAGTAAATTTCAATCTAGGTTATGTGAAGGCAATCTAAACGGACAAAAAATAATTTTAGCCAAACCTACAACTTTTATGAACAATTCAGGCGAAGCGGTTAGTGCTCTAATGAATTTTTATAAAATCGAACCACAAGATTTGATTGTTATTCATGATGAAGTTGATTTACCTTTTGGTAATTACAAAATCCAAAACGATAAATCAGATGCTGGACACAATGGTATCAAATCAATTATTGAAAAAATTAACAGTCAAAATTTCACCAGAGTTAGAATTGGAGTGGGCAAAGAAGACAAGGCCAAGCAAGGCGACACAGCTAGATACGTACTTAACAATTTTGGCTTTTTAGAAAAATTCAAATTAAAAGAACTTAAACTAAAAATATTAGAAGAATTAAAAAACAAACTTCAAAAATAAAATTTATAAAAATAAAAAAGCACCCAAACAAAAATTAAACTGGGTGCTTTTTTTATTTAAATTTATGATTTAAAATATAATTTAAAAAGTGAAGAGCCCTGATCAGTTGATCAGGACTCAAATGTTTTTCGTTGTGGCCGTTATTTACGACCACCCCTCCCCCTCTTACCTTTGCCTTTCTTCCCCTTTTTACCAGAGGAAGTGGCTTTTTTGCCATGACACGACTTGCCATGACAGGACGACTCAATGTGGACAGGTCGCCCAGGCGACGTCACAATCACCGTTTGTTGGTGATGAGGCCGACGAGGTCGAACTGCCGGCGCTGGACGGCGAGACTGATACCGGCGAGGCGCATAATACCGACCACGCGAGTAGTACCCTCGTGATGAATGGTATCCACGAGAATACCCGGACGGAGAGTGAACCACGTAAGTCGGCCCACAACCGCCCAAAAAACTTCCAACCAGAACGAACCCAATAACGAACAAAAAACTCTTATACATGGTAGCCTCCAAAAAGGTAAAAGGTGAAAGTTCTCAACAAGATCCAAAAATTAAAATTCAAAATTTAAATTCTATTTTTTGCTCTTGTTATATTTTTTAAAGATCTTTCAACGCTAACCCTTAACCCACAAAAAAACTGATCAACAAAACTTAGCTCACCAGTCTAAGATAAATCCTAGAATTGGATACTCCACAGTTAGGAGGGGACACTGTCTTTCTCCATACTGGTAAGCATAGTCTTATAGACCAGTTATACCAGTATCTTATACTATCACAGTTTATATTGTCAAGAATCATAATTTATTCATATTGTAATTGTATCATATTTTTATTAAAAAGTCAATAGATTGCACAAATTTTGTCTAATTATACATAAAAAAGCCCAGTATTACTGAGCTTTATCTTTACACTAAAACCTTTATTAACCACATGGTCATAAGTGCACTGAACGGCACCCAAAAATTATCCCAATCTGTTGTAAACAGTTCGACTAAAGTTGCAGTGACCACTCCTGCAATCAAAACTAACCAGCTCATTTCTACATTGGCAATTGAAGAAAATAAATACACTACCAAAACAGAAAAGATAAAAAATGAAGCTGAACCAGCAAAAGTTTTTTTACCGTACAAACACATCCTTCGCCAACGCAATCCAACAAGGCCATTAAACCCATTGTGCTTCCACTCTTTGCCAACAATCCGAGCTATGGGATCACCAACTGCCAGCATCAAGCCACTACAAGTTGCTAATTCTCGAGGCAAATCAAAAAGAATTTTCAAAACAACAACTACCAAACCAACAAAAACGAATTTAGCACCAGAGCTAATCTGATTTTTCTCAGAATCACGAAGCATGTTGAAAAAAAATTTACCAGTAAAAAATTTGATTAAACTGATAGCCCATAAATCTTTCACTGATCTCCGCCAATCAACAAATAAAAACAACAAACCAAAGCCAACTAAAATTCCTAAAAACAAATCATTACAAAACCAAAATAACAATGAAGCACAACCAATTCCTAAAAAATGCCAAATTGCTCGCTTGTAATCCTGATGTTTTTTATTAATAAAGGACATTTATCCCCTCCTGACGATTGTTAATCGATTTTTCTTTTGTTATGATAACATAATATCCCAAAATATTAAAATACACTTTATTTTTATGAATAATTTAAAATATTGGTTAGCTTTTTCTCAAATCAATCGTTTAGGTGCTAAAAAGTTCCAACTCCTACAAAATTACTTCCCAAATTTAGAATACGCTTGGCAAGCTTCAGTTTCTGAATTAATTGAAGCTGGGTTAGAACAAGGTCTAGCTGAAGAAATTGAGCTACGTCGAAAAAAAATGGATTTAGATAATGAACTGGACAAAATTAATCGTGAGAATATTAAAGTTGTCACAATTGAAGATGAAAATTACCCTAAACTTTTGAAACAAACCTACTCCCCGCCATTCTTATTATATTACAAAGGAAATTTAGATAATTTACATGATCAAGCCTTGGCTGTAGTTGGAACAAGAAAAGTTTCAACTTATGGACAAACTATCACTCCTCAAATTGTGAGCGAACTAGCTAATCAAGGTTTAATTATTGTGAGTGGATTGGCACTTGGAGTAGATGCGATTGCTCACACAACTTGTGTTAATAATAACAAGGTCACAGTCGCTGTTTTAGGCTCTGGATTAGACAAAGAAAATATTTACCCTACAACTAATCGAGCTTTGGCTAATTCAATTATTGAAAATAATGGTTTAATTATTTCAGAATTTCCAATCGGTATGATGCCACTTCGACACAATTTCCCAGCTCGGAACAGAATTATTTCTGGCTTAAGTTTAGGTACGTTGGTGGTCGAAGCTGGTGAAACTTCTGGCGCTTTAATTACGGCCAAGTTTGCTTTGGAACAAAATCGTGAAGTTTTCGCTGTGCCAGGTCAAATTCATCATCCCCTTTCAGTTGGTACAAATAATCTAATCAAGCGTGGAGCCAAATTAGTTCAATCAGCCAGTGATATTTTTGAAGAATTAAATTTGCAAGAAATTAAACAACAAAAAAAAGTTCAAGCAATCATTCCAGATTCTCCTGAAGAAGCAACAATTTTAAATGTTTTAAAAAATGAACCATTACACACAAATGACATTATAAAAAAAACTGCTATGTCCGCCCAAAAAGTTAATTCAACTCTTATGCTTCTTGAAATGAAAGGCCAAATAAAAAACTTGGGCAATTCTAATTACTTAATTTCTAGTTAAAAACCAACTCGTCATCCTGAACTTACTCTAAAAATTTTACTGAATATTTCTAAAACCAACTCGTCATTCTGAACTTGTTTCAGAATCTCCAAGTTGGTTTTTCATTAAACAAAAAAGAGCTCTGACTAAGATCAGTAGCTCTTTTGTTTGAAAAGATTATCGCATATCACACAGAGCATCAGAACGCATGGTCCAACCGAGAAATTCACCTCCAACAGATTCACACACACGTGGATTATGCTCACGTATTTCAAACGATGGCACAACGCAAATTTCAAAGGGCAAATCTCTTACTGAGTACGAAAGACCATGGATTGTTCGGCAAGAACTTGCCTGTGCTTCCTTGCTCAGCCAGTCATCAAGACTTGAACTGGGAACAGCGTTATTCTCGATTTCTAAAACATCATCTTTTACTTCACTGTCCTTTTTGTCAGCAAGGCTTTGCACTGCTAATAAATTTGCAAACGCCTCTCACAAGCCATATACGCTTTGGCTCCATTGGCAAAGCTATCCAAAAAAGAATCTGCAGGTTCCATTTTTTCACAAATAGTTTTACTTTCTTTCCCACTAGCACGGCAGAAATAAAACCCACCGACAAACATCCCAACCGCAATAAAAATTATTCCCCAAAAATAACCCTTCATAAAATCCTCCTTGAATGTTTTTATACAATTTAAACCAATCAAGAAAAACAACAACAAATCAATTCTTTTTCTTATTTTTTTGAAGATTAATTTTAAAAACAACAGCAAAAAAATAAGTACAAATCAAAGATATTATTCCAGAAAACAGAATAATGAAAATAGACAAAATTAAACCAATCAAACCATTGACGGAGATTTCACCAATGCAAGTGGACAAAAGACCAACAGGGATAGCCAAAAGAACATAATCAATAAATACAGAATAAACTTTGTGACTAAACCAGACTGGCCAGAACAATCTAGCCAAACCCGTAATTACAAAACCCTCAATCACGCCAATAAACAAAAATCGAGAAAAACTTTCAGAACCAGGCCACATATAGCGACCGACCAAAAACATGATCACGGCAATTACACCAACACCAAAATAAATGGCCCAAGATTCTTTCATTTTCATAGTAAACCTCACTTACGATAATAGTTATTATTAACGAACTGAATATCAAATAATAGCACGGAAAACTTATCCTGTCAACGACTACGTGTTTTAGGCACACACATTTTGCACTTTTTCTAACGCCTCATTTGGAGTTAGGC
>CAYSUN010000004.1:0-41247 GCA_964434235.1 uncultured Gammaproteobacteria bacterium
AAAAATATCTAAATTTAGCCCCTAAATGTGTTACCCTTGAAGGTTAACTGTACAAGCCCTTGACAAAATGTAACATTTTGTATATAATAAACAGTTCTTTTACAAAATGGAGAAAATTATGCCAAGAAAATACTTTACCTCCGCAGAATTTGATAAACTACCTTTTTTTCTAAATGCACCGTGGAAAGCTCAGAGTATTTCAGACTTTTGGCGACGCTGGAACATTGGTTTGCATTATGCTTTCAAAAATATACTTATTTTTGTGAGCAATCATACAAAAAGTAAACTATTGAAATTACTATCAATTTTTACTATTTTCGTTTTTAATGGCTTGCTACATGATTTATTTATTACTCTACTTATCTTTTTTATTGAAAAGACTGAACCATTCTTTTTTTTTAGATTTACAATCTTTTTTGCAATAAATGGTTTCATTGTTGTAATGGAGAAAATATTAAGATTGGATAACCCAAACGGTCGCTCAAAAACAAAAAGCACTTTGGTTATATTTCTTATTTTAATGCTTTTTGTTCTTATTTAATTTTTTCAACACATTAAACGAAAAACACACATGAAGGAGATCGCCATGCTTTGTATCCGTTATTGCTATGCCAATCAATCTATGCACGAAGTAATCATTGAACACAGAAAGGCCGTTTATGAACTTATCGGAATCCTAGAAAAATCAGATCTTGTTTCCAGAATTCATGTTTTTCATTGTTCAACTGGATCAGAACTTGATTTTAATAATGGTCTTGAAGTAATTCCTTTCGAGGTAAGACAAGCCAATGACGAAGCTACTCTGAAATTGAGTGGCTCTAAAGTTGTTGGTTAAATACAAAAGAAAAACTTTTCCTAAACTTGACACTACAGGAGATTAACATGCGTTCTCGTGCACGTAAACAAAGGGTTATCGAATGCTGGTGCCCGTGCGGGTGTGGGTGAGCAACTCCTCACCAGGTCGTGAACCTGGTAACAGGACTTTGCCCAGATTGTGAAGAAGGTAATCATGAAGTTCCACCTGATATTGAAACAATGTTTCCGAATTTAGAAGATTTATTGGCTTCACACAAAAGTCGTGTAGCTCGCCTTGAAAAAATGCGACAAACTGGTAATTACAATCCTGAAAATTGGGAACATGATTTAGCAAAATACATTGAATTGCATCACGGTATCATCAAACAATTTGAACAAGTTTTGCGCGATCGAACAACTTTTGAACACGGAAAAATAATCTGGTTACGTGAAACTGAAAAGCATTGGATTATTTTGGATGTGTCTGGTAATTCAGAACTTACTTGTTTCAGGGGAATTCAAAATATTGCAAAACCTCTTGAGCCAAGTAATTACACAAAAAATATGCCTCTTGATATTACTAAAAATTGGATGATTTGCCATGAATCAACTTTCTATTCTTCTGATGATATAGAATCCATGTTGAAATAACCTGAATAGCAATCTACTTGGGCCAAAATCAATAAGCAAAAGTTCAATCTCAAACTTGCTTAAGCAACACATACGCTCCGACAATATCCGGAGCATTTTTTTATTTTAAAACAAAAAAACGTTTTCCAACGTTTCTTTATCACAAATAATTTTGGTGCCGCGGGCCGGAATTGAACCGGCACGGTTTATACAACCACTGGATTTTAAGTCCAGCGCGTCTACCATTTCCGCCACCGCGGCAAGCACCTATATTTTTATTATACGCTCCAGATGTAGAGACGCAAAATCTTGCGTCTCTACATCTGGAGCGGGAGACCCCGCACTAGTTATGCTCCGCAAACAATGCGGGGCAGGCGAGACAATCAACTCTACTGAAATGACTCGTCTCTTTATTATTACTTAATAATCACTATTTGGAGCGGGAGACGAGACTCGAACTCGCGACCTCAACCTTGGCAAGGTTGCGCTCTACCAACTAAGCTACTCCCGCAAAAGTTACCTATAAATTGTAAAAATATTATAACAAAATTTATTATAATGTCAATAACAAAATTTATCAAGGATAATAATGTTTTTAATGTATAATTACTAATTTTATATATAAAGTCTATAATTTAAAAAGCAAAAGACGCTTTGAAAAATCAAGGCGTCTTTTTTATTTGAATTTTTTTTATTTACTGCTTAATTGGCATAATTATATACAAATAATCATCTTTATCTTTGGCTCTAATTAAACATGGCAAATTATTATCAACTAAACTGATTTCCACCTCACTTGAATCTAGATTATTCAAACCATCAAGTAAGTATCGATAATTCAAGGTTGTATCATTTGTTTCTCCTGTAAATTCTACATCTAAATCACTTTTACTTTCTCCAACTTGATTATTTGTTGCTCTAATCGTTAAACCAGTCTGAGCTTCAAAAAGCATATTTACATCAAAGATTCCCGACTTGGAGAAAAGGGCAACTTTTTTTATGGCTTTTGTTAGTTCTGAAGTTGAAGTAATAATTTTAGTTTTAGTTTCAGTTGGAATAATTTGTTTATAATCTGGATATTGACCTTCCAATAACCGAGAAATAAGTTCAATGCCATCACAAGTAAATAGAATCTGATTTTCTGTAATATAAATTTCTAAATTTTCAGGGGCAGTACTGCCGTCTTTAAGATTACCTAAAATTCGAAGTAACTCTTGCAGAGTTTTCAAAGGTACTATGGTTTCTTTTTCATTATCATTTTTTTCGATCTTTACACATTTTTCTGCTAATCGATAACTATCAGTTCCAACTAAATAAACATTACCTTTTTTAATCTTATTAAAGCTCATCATAATGCCACTAATTTCTGGCCTTGTTTCAGAATTAGCTACAGCGAAATTAACCTGAGAAATAGCTTTTTTAAAATCATTAATATTAACTAAGTATGGATCATTTTTTTCCATTTGAGGAATTACCGGAAAATCATCAGCAACAATTCCTTTTATTTTAGTTTCAGAAGAAAGGCTAGATACATGCAAAAATTCACTTTCTAATAATTCTAAATTTACTTGGTCTTTTGATAAAAGGTTTACATACTCAGATAAAAGTCTAGCGTCAACAGTAAAAGAACCTTCTTTTTCAACCTTACATCTTACAGTACTACTAATTCCAATTTCTAGATTAGTACTTGATAATTTCAAAGTTCCATCTTTGGCCTCAAGTAAAACATTATTCAAGATTGGTAGGTTGATATTTTTATTTACCAAGTGTCCAGTTGTTTGTAGTCCAAAGTTTAAGTTTTCTTGAAGACAAGTTATTTTCATATTTATTTATAAATTAATTAATTTATTTTTAATCAAGATTTATTTTATATAGGGTTCCTTTTATTATTTTAAAAATATATATATATATAATTAATAATAATAATAAGGCTGTGGATTGGGGTGGATAAACCTTTTCTTATTGTAAATTGACTTTTTAAAATTTGTATAACTCTGTTGAGAACTATGTTTACGGAAATGTGTATAAGTGCCTGTTTTGAGCTGGATCTAGTTAGTTTGATAATATCAACAGTTTTCAGTTTTATTTATCAACACTTTTTTGTACATTTTTACCTATAGATTTGCACAAGTTATAAACCGAAAATTTGGGATAAACTGTTGATAAGGCAAAAAAGTGATTTTAAAAGGCTTTTACTATTTAATAATTAAACTAAAATTAACTAGCGTAAACCTTTTGTTTTATCAAATTAATTTCTTGTCTTAATTTTTCATCATCGCCAACTAATCTAGATATTTTTTCATGAGCATGCATAGCGGTAGTATGATCTCTTCCACCAAGTTCATGCCCAATCATTGGATAAGAGCAACGTAGTTCTTCTCTTAGTAAATACATAATAATCTGTCTTGGAAAAGCTAATCTTTTTTCTCTACTTTTTCCAAGAACATCATCAAGTCCAATTTCGTAGAAGCCACTAACCATTTCAATTAGTTGTTTAGCTGAAACAGTGCCTGATTTTTTACTAGATTCAGAAATGGAAAACAAAATTTTCTTTACATTTTCTAATGTTGGCTCAATTTTATTTAGTTGATGATAAGCTATAATTTTATTCAAAGCACCTTCCAGTTCTCGAATGTTATTTTGTATGTTTAGAGTAATATAGTGAATAATTTCTCTTTCAAGTAAAAATTCTTTTTCTCTACATTTAGATTCTAAAATAGCAATTCTAGTTTCAAGATCTGGTTGAGAAATATCTGCAATCATGCCCCATTCAAAACGAGAAAGAAGTCTGTCTTCAAGCGTAGCAATAGCTTTGGGTGGTCTATCTGAAGATAAAATAATTTGTTTATCTCGTTGGTGGAGATCATTAAAAGTATGGAAAAAGGCTTCTTGAGTACCTTCTTTGCCAGTTAAAAATTGGATATCGTCAATTAATAAAACATCAGTTGAACGATAAATATTGTTAAATTTTTCTGCTTTTCCAGAGGAAATGGCATTGATAAAATCATTGGTAAATTGTTCACAAGTAACGTAAAGAATTTTTTTATTACTATTTTTCTGTAAAATTGCATTTCCGACAGCTTGAAGTAAATGAGTTTTGCCCAAACCAACACCACCATAAATAAATAAAGGATTGTAGGTTAATCCAGGTTTTTCAGAAACAGCAAGTGCTGCGGCGTGGGCTAATTCATTGGCCTTACCCACAATATAATTTTCAAAAATATATTTAGGATTAAGTCCTTGCGGTTGAACTGTTTTTTCTGTGTGAGTTGGTTCATTAACTGGGTTTTTGCGTTCTTCTGTTATCGCTTTTTTGATTTGGTCTATTTCTTGTTGGTAAGTTTTTAAGCTTTGAACTTTATAAATGATTTCTTTTATTCTTTCGCTGGTGTTGGCTTGAAGTATAGTATAAATTTTTTGATGATATTTTTGCTTTAGCCAGGCTTGTGAAAAGGTGTTAGGAACAGCAACCTCAATTCGACCTTCTTCATTTTTAATGATAAAAGTATGTTTCAACCAAGTTGTAAAACTGGCCTTACTGAGTGTTAATTCAAGCTCGCCTAGTACGGTTTGCCAAAGTTGTTCGTTTTGCTCACCCATAGGTTTTGTTTTTATTTAGACTTTATTTAGATAAAACTAATATTCTTGATGGTGATTTTATTTTAACATTGAACGAAGCTGTGGACAAGTCTTAAGAAAGTTATTAACCTGTTAACAAGCTGTTGATAAATAAGAATCTTATTCTAAAAAAAGTTTATATCACTAAATATTAAATTGCAAGTTATTTAGTTTTTTATAAATATATATTAAGAAAGTTTAAATTTTATTTATAAAGAAAGAGATTTATTATATTTTAAATTTTTGAAAAAGTTACCTAAAATTGAAAAAAATAGATAATTATTTTATTTAATTTATCTATTGACAGAAACAAATTTATAGTTTATAATCTCAGCAGTCGAATAAATAATAGAAAAGTCTGAAAGTTAGATTGAATTAGGGTAAACACCATTTATTTTTAACTTTTACCCCAAACTATAACGTTATAAAACGTTAAGTTCAGGGCAAGCCTTTTTACTTAATAGAATATGCCAAAAAGAACATATCAACCAAATACTAGAAAAAAACTTAAAAAACACGGTTTTCGAGCAAGAATGGAAACAAAAGATGGTCGAGCAGTTTTGAAAAGAAGAAGAGACAAAGGTCGTGTTAGCTTAAGTTCTTCAGATAGATAAAGATTTACTATCATTTATATAAAAAAGAAGTTATAATTATGTTGTAACTTCTTTTTTTATGTTTCAAAAACTGACTATTATAATTCCTTGTTATAATGAGGAAAAGACAATTGAGAAGGTTGTAAGTGAAATAGAAAATGTAAATTTACCTTTAAACTTGAATAAGGAAGTTATTATTGTTGATGACGGCTCTGGACCAAGAACAAGGGAAATATTAAAAAATTTAGAACATAAACATAAAATTATTTATTTACCAAGGAATTTTGGCAAAGGCTATGCAGTTCGCCAAGGCATAAAAGAGGCAACTGGCGATTTGATTTTGATTCAAGATGCTGACTTAGAATATGATGTTAATGATTATCCAAAATTATTAGAACCAATGATAAATAATGGATCAGAAATTGTTTATGGGTCTAGATTTTTGCAATTTAACGAAAGATCCAAGTATTATTGGGGAGTGAAAGGTTTAACAATTTTATTAAATTTACTTTTTAGAGCCAAATTAACAGATAGTGCAACTTGCTACAAACTATTCAGAAGTGAACATTTAAAGAATTTAGATTTACAGTGCCAAAGGTTTGAATTTTGTCCAGAAGTTACAACCAAATTACTTAAAAAAGGTTTAAAAATAGTAGAAGTTCCAATTAACTATTATCCAAGATCAGTTGTTCAAGGAAAAAAAATTAAAATTAAGGATGGGCTGGAAGCAATGTGGACAATTATAAAATATAGATTTATTAATTAGTTTAAAACAATGAAAAATTCTTTCAAATATTTAGGAGTTTTTTTATTTTTCTTGGCAATTTTTTTAGTGCCACGATTTTTTATTGAAGGTTTTGTGGGCGTAGACCCTTATTATCACGCTGAACATAGTCGATTAATGCTAGAAAACAATAATTTAACTTATGTAGCTGATTGGGTGGATTTCCATTTTTTAAGTTATGCCCCAGTTGATTTATGGTGGGGGTATCATTTAATTCAGGTTTTGTTTTTATTTTTATTTGAGTCTATTTTTGGTTTAAAAATTTTAGCGTCTATAGCTTCGGCGTTAATTTTTGTACTTGTTTATTTTATTTTAAACAAATTTAAGATAAAAAAACCATTTTTATGGAGTGCCTTTGCTTTGTTTGCCAGCGCAACTAATTTCTCGAGGATTTTTTTTGAACGGCCGTTTGTTTTGTCTATTGTTATGACTCTTTTTATTTTTTATTTTTTATATAAACGCAAGAATTTAGCTTTGTTTTTATGTTTGATTATTTATACTTTGATTTATGAATTAGCGATTATTGCCTTTTTTTGGGTTTTTGTTTTTATGTTGGTGGATTACTTTTACGAAAGAAAAATATATTTAAGATCATTGATCGCAACACTTGGTGGTTTTGTGGCGGGCATCTTGGTCCATCCAAATATGCAGGAATATATAAATGGAATATATTTAGTTCTAATAAAAATTTGGATAATCGCTTGGCAGGTTAGTCCAGAGCTTAATCAGGGAGTTGAGATTAGGGTTCACGGTTTGGAATCATTTTTATTAAGCAACTTTTTATTTTTATTGTTTTATATTTTAGCTTTAAGTGGTTTTGGGTTCTTGTTGTCTTTGCGAAAAGCTAGTAAAAAAACAGTTATTTTGTTTATTATAAGTTTTGTTTGGTGTGTGGTGGCCTTTTTTATCCCAAGGGGAACTGAGTATTGGGTACCTTTTGGCATTTTGTTTATTGCTGTGGTTTGGCAAACCTTTATGAAAACAAAAGAGTCTAGAATTATTGCTAAAAAAATTCACAACATAGAACTTTTCCCATTTAAATACTTGTTAATTTTTTTAATAATTTTTGTTTTACTGGCGAATGCTTTTGTGGTCATGAAAACCCTTCGAAATATAAGTTATAATAATATTAATGAAGATAGTAATAGTCAGGCAGTTGATAATTGGCTAATTGAAAATACTGAGCAAGGTTCAAGGATTTTCACTTCTAATTGGTCACTTTTTCCAAGATTGTTTTATGGCAATCAGCACAATAAATTTATTACTGCTTATGACCCAGCTCTTTTTTATGAATTTGATCCAACTTTATTTTATACGTGGGCAAATATTGCTAATCACCAAATGTTTTTAACGGAAAAATTTACTAAAGTAAAAAAGATCGCCGATCTATCTAGTGAAGAAAATGTTAAAAACATAAAAAATGCACTTTTGGCAAGATTACAAACCCCGACCATTGTCATTCATAAAGCGCAACCAGAATTAAAAAAGTTTTTTGAAGAAAACATGACAGAATATTTTAAATTAAGTTTTGAAAATGAGCTATATACAGTTTTTACCTATGCAAGATAATCAACAAAATTTAGAAATTGTAGCTGATAATGAGAAGTTTAATGATTGGATGTATTCAGAAATAAAGCCTTTTATTAAGGGGGATATTTTGGAGGTTGGAAGTGGTCTGGGTACCTTTTCTCGAAGGATTATCCAAGATTTTTTAGATAAAGCAGAAAAAATCATGCTCAGTGATATTGATCCTCGTTATCTAAAAAATCTTGAAAGTACTTTTCAAAACCAAAAAGTCAAAGTCCGGAAAATAGATCTTGCTAAAGCAGAAGATTTTACTCAGTTAATTGAAACTGGTCAAAAATTCGAAACTATAATTTGTTTAAATGTACTGGAACACGTTAAAGATGACGTTTTAGCTTTGGATAATTTGCATAAAGTTTTAAGGCCCAATGGCCAAATTATTTTATTGGTTCCAGCCCACAAATTTTTGTTCAATTCTTTGGACGAAGCCGTTTTGCATTTTCGACGTTACACCAAAGAAGAATTATTTTCTAAAGTTGGTCAAACAAAATTACAAATAAGTAATATTTTTCATTTTAATATAATCGCTATTTTGGGTTGGTTTATTAACGGCACTATTTTTAAGAAAAGAGTTCTTTCGGTTCCCGCTTTTTCTTTTTTCAATAAGTTAGTACCTTTTTTCCGTTTTGTTGAAAGAAAGATTTTATTCAGATTTACTGGGCTGTCGATAATTGCTATTTTGAAAAATAGAGCGTAATCTTCTATACTATAGTTGTAATCATTTTATTTAGATTTATCTTAGCTTGAAGTTGCTCGATAAACTTATTTTTACTCTACTTCCTAATTTAAGACACTTATGTTGCCAAAAGAAAATAGAATAACCAAAAAGAAAGAGTTTGATTCTTTTTTTAGTACAGAATTTAAAAAAAGGAATGGTTTGAATCAATCTGGTCAGTTTATGATTTTAAAAACGTATAAAAATAATTTTGGACGAGCTCGTTTTGGTTTTATTGTAAATAATAAAATTGATAAAAATGCAGTTGTGCGAAATAAAATTAAAAGACAACTTCGCAAGGCGATTCAAGATATTTTTTCAAACTTAAAACAGTTCAATGATTGTCTTATTATTGTTAAACCACAAATTAAAAATAAAGATTTTGTTGATATTAAAAAAGAAGTCGAAATATTATTTAAAAGAACACATTTATTATGAAATTATATAACTACGTAAAATATTTACCACGAATAATTGTTTTGAAAATGATCAAAATTTATCAGGCCACGCTTTCATTTGATCACGGGCCAATGAAAGATAAATTTCCTGGTGGATATTGTCGTTATAAACCGACTTGTAGTGAGTATGGTTATCAAGCGATTGAAAAATACGGGCTAATTCGTGGAGGATTTAAAGCGGTTTGGCGAGTTTTGAGATGTAACCCTTGGTCAAGGGGTGGTCATGATCCATTAAAATAATCAAGTTATTAGGTTATAAATAAAACCCCCACTTTCATTGAAAGTAGGGGTTTGTGTTAGTTAATTGGCAATTGTTTCTGCTTCGGAAGTTAATTCTTCCTCGGCCGGAGTGGGTGGAGTTTCTTCTGGTTGTTGGTCTTCAGAAACGCCAGCTAGGACATCTTGTGAAATGCCAAGTTTGTCAAGTAGCCCGTCTACGTTAAGACCAGTTTCCTTCAGTTTGTTGAATAAACCGAAGAGCAGTGCGGGACCATTGCCAGCAAAGCGAGAAACTGCCTTGCCGTCACCTTGGTCAATAACTACTACCTTGTCGATTGCACTCATCGGCTTGGCAATCTCAGCCATAACCGGAGCCATAGACTCAATCACTGAAGGCATTGCCTCAAGGATCATCAGCAGACGGCCGGATTGGTCCAGCTTGGCCATAGCCTCAGCCTTCTTGTCGATTGCCATAGCCTCAGCTAGACCCTTAGCCTGAATACCAGCTGCTTCTGCTAGCTTGATTGCTCGGATCTTGTCACCCTCGGCTTCACCGATTGCTTTGATCTTGGCAGCCTCGCCCGCACCCTCGAGTTGTCGCTTCATCTTCTCGCCTTCGGCAAGATTGATTTCTGATTGTTTTTGTCCTTCAGATGCTTTGATGAGCGCACGTCGTTCACCATCAGCCACAGCTTCAGCAGCGTCAGCGGCCTTTTGGGCAGGAACCACCTTATTGGCGATTTCTTCTTTTTCCGCCACGGCGATCTTTTGAATTTGTACATCCACCAAGGCCTTTTGGTGAGCTTCCTCAACCTTGGTTTCCTCAACAATTACGCCTTGACGAGCAACTGCATCAGCCTTCGGGCCAGCTTGGAGCGTACGTGAAGTTTCTGCGTTAACTTCAGCTTGATACGTTTGTTTTTTTACATCGCGGTCACGTTCAGCGTTCGCAATCTGAGCCTCGTTTTCAGCCTGAACAACTTTTGCGGATCTTTGAGCTTCGGCAACTTTGATGGCACTATCTCGTTCAGCCTCAGCATTACCAATATTACCAAATTTTTCTTGCTGAGCAACTTCAACCTTAGCTTTGTTGATAGCCTCAGCGGCTGCTCTTTTTCCGATTGCGTCAATATAGCCGGACTCATCTGTAATATCTCGAATATTTACGTTAATAAGCTTGAGACCAATTTTTTTGAGTTCAACTTCAACGTTTTCCTGGATCTTTTCTTCAAAGGTTTTACGATCAGCGTTAATTTCCACAATTCCCATAGTTGCGATAGTGGCACGCATTTGTCCGAAAATGATTTCAGCGGATTGCCTTGTAATTTCCTTTTCACCCATACTTAGGAGTCTTTCTGCTGCAGCCTGCATGATTGCTGGTTCAGTTGAAATACCAAGTGTAAATTGGGCAGGAACGTTGACACGAATGTTTTCTTTCGATAGAGCAGACTTCAGGTCAATATCAATTGACAATGGCTGTAAAGAAAGATATTTGTAGTTTTGTAATATTGGCCAGATAAAGGCTGCACCACCGTGGATGCATTTGGCCGATTGTCCCTTGCCCGTCCTACCACAAATGACTAGAATCTTATCTGGAGGACATCGGCGGTAGCGAGTGATTGCCACGATAAGAATTGAAAAAAGCATCACACCAGCAATAACTTCTAGAATCAGGAACCAAGGAATACTGGGCATTTTTTCCTCCTTAGGAAAGGTTAGTTGGCCCGACTGACAATCAATTGATTGTTTTGGATTTCGTCAACTCTTACATTTTCTCCTTTGACAATGTCAGTTGTTTCAGTGGTAATAGCATCAATATCCATTAGTTTGCCTTGAATCACTAAACTAATTTTTCCAGGTTTTGTTTTGTTTGCCGAAATTCTGATTAAAACTTGACCTTGAGTACCAATGGCATTTTTGAGGTTAATTGTTCCGTCGCTACTAAGAGATGAAAGTGTTTTGAATACAAAAAGCATAATACTGGCCATCGCAATGCCGACAAGAATGCCAAGAAGAGTGGAAACTAAAGTTGAATAGCCTAGATCTAAAAAACCCAAAGCTGACCAGGAAAATCCTAGAAAAAAAGCAACCATACTTCTGACAGTAAACCATTGTCCAATGTGAAATTCATGAGACTCAGAGTCTGAGTCAGTTTCACTACTAGTTGAATCGTCTCCAATGTCGTGGTCTACACCATGATCAAAATCATGGCCTGAATCAATGTCAGAGTCATGATCCCCAAGTCCAAACAAAAGCATAAGTGTTTGGCAAATGAAAATTGTTGTAAAGAATACAGCAATTCCTAAAAAAAATTGTTCAGCACCAGAAAGAGAAACCCACCAATTTTCCATAATAGACACCTCCCTTATGAGTGAAATAAACATAAAATTGTTTAGGAACTTTTCTGCACCTAGCAGAATGGAATACTTTAACATTAGAGATAGAAATTTGTCAATAGCAGAAAGTGGTTAAAAATATAATTATAAAATATTATAATATTTTAGTTGTTTGTTTTGTATTTTTTTGTTTATTGTTACTAAATTTAGATAAAATATTGTAATTTTACAAAAGTGTGCTACAATTGTGTCGTTATGAGTTTAAATAAAAAAATTGCCCAAAACACAATAATACATTTATCTGGCAAGATGATCAGTCTTGTTTTAGGTTTAGTTTCTATTGCGATGATGACTCGATATTTAGGGCAAACAGGTTTTGGTTACTATATTACAGTTACAGCTTTTCTGCAGTTTTTTGGGATTTTAGTAGATTTTGGCTTAACTTTAACAACCGTTCAAATGATTTCTGGACCGGACGTTAATATTACCAAAACAATGAATTCAATTATTTCTTTTCGTTTGATCAGTGCGATCATTTTTCTTGGATTAGCACCACTTGTAGTTTGGTTTTTCCCTTATGCTTTAATAATTAAGATTGGCGTTCTTATTTGTACATTATCATTTTTTTGTATAACTGTAATTCAAACTTTAACTGGAGTATTTCAGCAAAAATTTAAAATGTTTGAATTAACACTTGGTGAAGTTGTTGGTCGATTAGTTTTGGTTGCTATGGTTTTTGTTAGTATTTTATTGAACCAAGGAATTTTGGGAATTTTTGTAGCTTTAACTTGTGGCAGTGTTATAAATTTATTGATTGTTTTTCTTTTTTCTCGAAAATATATTCAATGGAAGTGGGAAGTTGATTTAGTAATTTGGAAAGAGCTTTTATCTAGGACTTGGCCAATTGCTTTATCTATTTCTTTTAATCTTTTGTATTTAAGAATGGATACAATTATTATGTCTTTAACCAGAACTCAGGCAGAGGTTGGTTTATATGGCGCTACGTATCGTGTGATAGACATTTTAACGATGTTACCAGCTGTGTTTATGGGTATGGTTTTACCAGTAGCAACAAAATATTATTTAGATAAGAATAAAAATGAATTAAAAGCTTTGTTGCAAAAATCTTTTGATGCACTAATAATTTTTGCAGTACCAATTGTTTTGGGAACTTTGATTATTGCAAAAAAAATTATGGTTTTTGTGGCTGGAGATGACTTTGCAATTTCTGGAGAAATTTTGAAAGTTTTAATTTTGGCGATAGGTTCAATTTTTGTAACGAGTTTATTTGGCTATGCCGTTGTAGCGATCAATAAACAAAAAGTTATGATGTGGGGTTATTTAACGGCGGCAGGTTTAACGCTAGTGGGCTATTTGTATTTTATTCCTAAGTTTGGTTATTGGGGAGCTGCTTGGATGACTGTTTTTAGTGAGGTTTTTATAATGGTTTGGACTGCAATTTTAGTTTATAAAACGATTAAGTTTTTCCCGAACTTAAAAACATTTTTGAAAACTATTCCGGCTGGTTTAATTATGATGGGACTTTTGTATTATGTTCAAGGTTGGCATGTTTTATTATTACTTTTAATTGCTGGAGTTGTATATTTTGGAATTTTGTATTTACTTGGTGGAATAAAAAAGCAAACGCTTGAACAGCTTACGAGCCAGGACAAGAGAATAATTTAGTTTGTAAAAATATTTTTAGTATTAAAATTTTCATTAAATTATGAAAAAAATTGCTTTATTATTTATTATCATATTAGTTTTAGTCGGGAGTTTGGTTTTTATTTATAGTCAAAAAAATAATTCAAAAAATAGTGCGGAATGTGGTAGCGAATATATTTATGCTGGTGTGAAACATAGCCAAGAGTGTGCTTGCTCAAAGAAAAAATCAACGCATGATTTATTTGGCGGAACTATGGTTTATTGTGATGGACTTTGTGGCGAGTGTACGTGTTTTGAAAGCCATTTCAACGCAGAGACGAATAGTTACGGTGAAAAATTGCCAGTCAGTTGTCCATTAGAATTGTAGCTTTATGTTTTATATTTTAATTGCTATTTACAGTTTATTGTTTATTGGTTTGTCTATTAAAAGACAGGATCTTGCTTTGTATTTAACTATATTTTTACTACCAACTTATTTGATTCGTTTTCAGGTTTGGTTTATTCCGATGACATTATTGGAGGTTATGATTTTAAGTCTATTTTGTGTTTGGGTTTTTAGAATGTATCGACAAAAGCGAAAAATTGATTTTAGTATATATAAATTTTGGTTACTTTTGATTTTAATAGCTTCAGCTGTTTCGATAATTATTTCTCCAGACAAGGTTGTGGCGCTTGGAATTTGGAAAGCTTATTTTATTGAACCGTTGATGTTTTATTTGGTTGTAGTTAATACGCTTCAGTTGAAATTATTACCAAGAGTTGGCTTGGCTCTTGGGGCCTCGGCTTTGATGGTTTCTGTCCCAGCGATTATTCAGAAATTTACAGGCTGGTGGATTGCTAATCCTTTTTGGGCAGAAGAAAAAACTAGGCGAGTTGTTTCTTGGTATGGGTTCCCGAATGCGATTGGTTTATATTTAGCGCCGATAGTTGTCTGGTCTACTGGTTTACTAGTTTACTGGTTTGCTAGGAACAAAAAAGTTAACAAAAAAAATAAAATTTTGGTTCCCATTTTTTATGGTTTAGTTATTTTACTCAGTGTTTTAGCAATAGTTTATGCCAAATCAGAGGGAGCATTAATTGGACTTTTGGCTGGAGTTGTTTTTTTTGGTATTTTTTATCCAAACAAAAAAATTCGCTCCTATACTCTTGTGGCTATAATTGTTTTTATGCTTTTAGCTTCAACTATTTCTCCAATTAAAGAGTATGTTGGTGATAAGTTAACTTTGGCTGATCGATCTGGTCAAATTAGAATTCAACAATGGAAGGAAACAGCCAGCATGCTGGCGGATGATGGATTAATTACTGGTGCAGGGTTGTCTGGTTACCAAGAAAAAGTTTTGCCTTATCATGCTGAAGGGATTTGGATAAAAGATAAGCGTGATCCAGATTGGTTAAGTAAAGTTATGTTTAATGAAGAGTTTAGAGTTCAAGCTTGGCAACCAACAGAAATTTATATGTATCCGCATAATATAATTTTAAATTTTTGGTCAGAAGTTGGTTTAATTGGATTGCTTTCTTTTGTCGGTTTGATCTTCAAAATGTTTAAAAATTATTTTCAAATTAACGATTTAAAAAATAAAAAGTTATACTTACTTGTTTTGTCTGTCATGGTAGTAATTTTAGTTCACGGACTAGTTGATGTGCCATATTTTAAAAATGACTTAAGTGTGTTTTGGTGGCTAGTTTTTGCTGTTAGTTATTTGATTTATAAACAAGAAAAAGAGCAATTAAAAAATTTGTAATTTTTACTGAAATTGCTGGCAAAGCGGAGGGCTGCCGGAGTGGTTGAACGGGACGCTCTCGAAAAGCGTTGGTCCTTTACCGGTCCCGTGAGTTCAAATCTCACGCCCTCCGCTTTGCCAGTTTAATAAAAGGACTACAAGTGATTATTGACATTTATTATTTATTGGATTAATATACAAAATCGTTTAAGTTTAATGTTGGTTAAGTGCTCAAAAACAGATTTTTGCGAAGGAGGAACTTAGATGATTACTGAAAAACAAATTGCCGCTCTTCGTTACGTGATTTTTAAGGCCAAGAATGGGACTGAACTCACAAAAAGAATTTTAGCTCTTCTTATTGAGAAGTCAGAAAATATGACAAAGGAAGTTTGCGTCACTTTGGTTGAATACAGGGAAGGATACACAAAGCAAGAAATTGATGACGCAGCACATGGCTTGGGTGCTATGAAGAGTTGTAACTGTACAACTCATATTAATGAAATTATGCATGTGTTGGGAAGTGGGTTTAGATTTAGTGTTCATTATGGTGACTTTGATCCAACGCGCAAAAAGCGATTTTGTTCAAGTGGTATTTTTAGTGGATTTCCAAAGGATGTTGTACCCATGGAAGGTCTTACTCAAGAAGGTTTGCCAATGCGCTATACTTTCTGGTTATCAAAAGAATGTTGTTCAGAAGAAGCAACCTATGTTGCGACCACTCGTGAGGAATTGGAAAAGTTTAATCTCGGGAAGTCTGGCTTGTATGAATTTGAGGGATAATTATAGCATTCCTCACACTAATTTTAGTGTGAGGTTTTTTTATTGACATTGAGCATATATATTGTTATCATCTAAACGTAAGTTTGTAAGTTAGTTGTTATTTGTTAGTGTATTTTTCTTAGAATAATGTCGCGCAATTGTTCGCAAGTTAAAATTTCGTTTGCTTGGCAAAAGGTCGTCTTACAAGCTGTTTATTTAAAATTAAGCAACTTATCAATTATGAACAAAGTTTTTATTGGAAGTCTTCCTTTTTCAGCTACTGAGGAAGAACTAAAAGACGCTTTTTCAAAAGTAGGTGAAGTTATTTCAGTGAACATTATTCAAGATAGACAAACAGGCCGATCAAAAGGTTTTGGGTTTGTTGAATATGCTACACAGGAAGAAGCAGAAGCTGCTATTGAAATGTACAATGAAAAAGAGTTTGGCGGACGAACAATCTTCGTTAACATGGCCAGACCAATGGAAAAAAGAGATTAATTTAATCTTCATAAAATAAAAAAAACAGAGTGAGCGCAGCTCTGTTTTTTTGTTACAAAAAACCCCAACGCGTGGCGTTGGGGTGGTGTGTTCTTACTCCTCGATCGGAGAGGTGAGTAATTTTCCGCAGTAAGGACAGGCCTTGATGTTGATTGAATGTCCGCTCTTTCCAATTCTCAAACACGGCAGATTTAATGCCACAGCCCAGAAAATGGTTGGAACAGAGTCTTTCCCGTGAATCATAGCTTGAAGAGGTTGGGGAAGGCAAAAGTGTTCATAAGTTCCGCCAAAGTTCTTTCGCCAAAATTCTCGTCGTTTTTGTTTTTCATCCTGCAGTTTTTTGATCGCTCGCCAATGATCAAATCCGAGCATATCTTTGGTCACAGAATCAATATCTACCCAGTGTAGTTCTCTAGCATCAGACTTGGCTTTAGCCTCAGCAACTTGATATTCTCTAACGTGAGCGATAAAGCACATGGAAATTCGTCGATCTTCATTTGGCTCAAATTCACGAGGATCGCGACCAATTCCATCCAGCCAAAGCCATTCTTCAAGTTCTTCTGACCTTAGTTGAACATTGATTTCTTCTTGGCATTCACGAATAACTGCTTGGACAACACTGGAATCAGGGGGACAACGCAATTGTTCGGGCAGGTTTTTTGAACCAACATTATCAGCATCAACGTGGCCACCTGGCAATACCAGTTTGTCCATTTCTGGTTTCTTTTTTCGTCTGATTAGGGCAATTTTTTGCCAATTGACAACAACAAGAACATCCACAGTTAGTACGGTTTTTTTTCCTTCAAAAGACATTAGCACCTCCTTGTGATTTTCAGCGAAACTGAGCAGTGAACGATATTTAAATAATCAAAGTGCAATGTCTAAGATTATAGTAAATTCATTTTTTTGTCAAGAATAAGAATATTAAATTATTGCAAATAAATTAAAGCGGATTTGTCGTTGACAAATCCGCTTGTTGGTTTATTCACGATTCAGTTGTTCTTGAGTCTTATAAACAAGACCAGATTTGATCTTAGAAGGAACATTTTCAAGATCAGTTTGAACTTGACAGCAAGGACACCGAAAAGTTACATAATAATAAGTTTCATCTCGACAGTGACCTCTAGTTTCATAAAGATCATCTGCTTTGACAAGTAATTTCGCACCACAACCACCATTACCATTTCCCTTGCCAGTACAAACTGCTTCAACCGACCACTCTTTTTGTGTTTGTGGATGTCCTTTTTTAAGTACTTTCATTTTGATTCTCCTTTTGTTTATTGTTTTTCTTCCAAGTAGACTTTGAAAATAGCTGACAATAAATGATTAACGGAACTGCATTTAAATTAGTTTCAACACCGCAACATGGACAAGTGAAAGTGATGTAGGTTTCTTTGTCACCGCAAGAGTCAGTGTAGAAGGTTTTGTATAGGTCAACTTGTTCCACGAGTAATTTTGCGCCACAACCAACGCCACGCTTATCCCCCGCCAGTACAAACTGCTTCGACAGACCAACCTTTTTGGGGACAACCCTTTTTAAGTACTTTCATGTTCCCTCCTGGTTTCAACAGCTAAAGTTCTAACTCGTGGATGAACTTCGTTGTACTGAAGTACATTCCATTGTCCGCAAACAGGGCAGTAATAATGGTAGTCATCACCATCAAATTTAACATCATCTTTTTCAAGAAGTAGCTTGGCTTTGCAGTCTTTGTTGGTGCAAGTTTTTTCTCTTGACCAATTATCGTTCCAGTGACCATTGTCCAAGATTTTCATAATTGGCTCCTTGGTGCATGGTAAATTGTTAATGAACCCTTGCCATCAGGCATAGGCATTGTGCAATGTAATTGTGAATAAGTATATTTAATTTTGTAGTAAAATTTGTATTTATATTTTTATTTTGCTATAATTAGATTAATAATAATAAATAATTACTACGAAAATTATCGTAATAAACATAGTGATTCAGCTATTTAATTTAAAGCTGCCCGCAGGGCGGCTGCGCGCCAGCGCATAGTAACCCCCTCCCGCTGTTAATTTAATTGCAGGGAGGGGGTTGGGGGTGGGCCAGTTCTATTTTTATGAATAATATGAAGCAATTATCAATAATTGAAAACCAAGAAATTGAAGAAGTCCTTAGTTCATTTGGATTAAGCGCAAATGAACAAAAAGTATATTTAAGTTTGCTTAGTCTTGGAAAAAGTACACTCAGTCCATTATCAAAAATGGCTAATCTAAATTTAACAACAGTCCAGTCTATTGTGAAAAGATTGATTAATTTGGGTTTAACAGAAGTTAGTTTGATCAAAACGCGCAGTCTTTACCAAGCGACCGAGCCAATTACTTTGAAAAAAATTTTGGAAAACAAAATTAAGGAAGTTAGCACTATAATTCCTTTCTTAAAAAAAATTCAGCAAGAAGAAGTTGTTAGTTCAAAAATAAAAGTTTATTACAAAGACCGAATGACTGAAATTTTTAATCAAATATTAGAGGAAGAAGAGGATGAAGTATTGGAAATAGTATCAGCCGAAGATTTTCAGGAAATTATTGGTGAAAAATTTCATTTTACAAAAAGACGTGTTGAAAAAAATATAAAACTGAAAAGTTTAAGAATTGAAAATCAAGAAATTAAAAAATACAACTCCGAAGTTCACGAAAAAGAACTTCGGCAAGCAAAATTTTTACCGGCTGAGTTAACTTTCCGAAATTCAATTATGATTTGGCAAAACAAAGTTGCTTTTTTCACAACCAAAGAAGAAGGCTTAGCTTGGATAGTGGAAAGTTCAACACAAAATGAAATGTGGCGTCAATTATTTGAATTGTTGTGGAGTGTTAGTCGAAAAATGGAAACCGCGAATAAATAATTGGAGGTAAACAAAAAAAATGTTATAATTAATTTAGTTTGAAAGTTGTAAAGTAAAAAATTTGTAAAGTTGAGCTACATAGCACAAGAAAATGAAGTTTGATAAGTTTGAGGACATTCTAGCTTGGCAAAAAGCAGAAGAATTAACCATTGAGATATACAAAGTTTTTGCACATTGTCAGGATTTTAATTTTAAAAGGCAAGGCTTCATTTGTCGGTGAAGTTAAAATATATTTCCAAAGAGGAGTACAATGAACTTATAATAAGAGCAACAGAAATATCAAAAATATTATCAGGCTTGATTAAAACACTTTATACTTTATGAACTTTATACTTTATAAACTTTTAACTTTATAAACTTTTAACTTCTATTTTTATGTTAAATTTTTTGGAAAATCTTTATCATCACAGTCGAACAACTTTAATGTGGTTTGTGGTTTATTTTGTAATTCAGACCGTGATTTGGATATCGCTTGGCGTTTTGATTCTTTTATATCCACAAACACTTTTCATTTTAGTTGCTCTTTTCTTTGTGTTGTTTTCAGCTGTTAATTTATATTTTGCGATTGTGTTTGCAAGTTATTTTCATAAATTAAAAAAACTTAAAACTGCTATTCGATTAAAATAAAAATGCGAATTTGCTACTCTTGGGCAAATCAGCAAATTGTAAATATGAAAGTAAAAAAATTAATTATACCTGTGGCTGGTTATGGTACTCGTTTTTTACCAGCAACCAAAGCTCAACCAAAAGAAATGTTGCCAGTTGTTGATAAACCAATTGTTCAATATGTAGTTGAAGATGCAGTTCGAGCTGGAATAGAAACCATTATTTTGGTAACTGGTAGTGGCAAGCGAGCAGTAGAAGATCATTTTGGGTATAATTATGAACTGCAAAGTTATCTAAGAAAAACTGGGAAAAATGATTTACGTAAAGAAATCAAGCACATTGCGGACATGGCTAATTTTATTTATATTCGCCAAAAAGGCCCATACGGAAATGGTACACCAGTTCTTTGTGCCAAGCATTTAATTGGTGATGAACCATTTGCAGTTATGTGGGGAGATGAGTTTTTTTATACCAAGAAAAAATCGCAACTAGCGCAGTTAATCGAGGTTTATGAAAAATACCAAGATCCGGTTTTAACTGCTTATAATGTTTCCAAGCAAGATACGAATAAATACGGAATTATTGATGGAATAGAAATAGAAAAAAATGTTATTCAAGTAAAAAATATTGTTGAAAAACCAGGACCACAAAAAGCGCCATCAACTTTGGCTACGCTTGGCGGATTTGTTTTAACACCAGATATTTTTGAAATGTTAGAAAAAACAAAACTGGGCAAAGGCGGAGAACTTTGGTTAACAGATGCGATTGCAAGATTATCTCAAACAAGACCGATTTATGCGCGTAAAATTGAAGGCACATATTATGATACTGGTTCGAAAATCGGTTATTTAAAGGCCAACGTTGAATTGGCCTTAACTAGGCCAGACTTAAAAAAAGAGTTTAGAAAATATTTGAAAAATTTAAAAATATAACAGAGTAACTAAAGTTATCCTTTTTATCTTATATATCCCATTTATCTTATTACAAATAAAAACAAAAAAATATGTTTACCAAAAGTAAATATAAGATTATAGCCAGTGTCTTGTTGCTAATTTTTACTTTAACTGGTTGTACTAAAGGTGGAACGACTGAAGCAAAAAGTGCTTATAAAGCTGAAGTTTTGAATTGGTGGAGTGTTTGGGATGATTATTCAGACGTTATTCCTTTGATTGATGCTTATCGAGCGCAACACCCAAATGTTCGAGTTGATTATAGAAAACTTCGTTATGAAGAATACGAAAAAGAATTAATAAACGCGCTAGCTGAAGATCGTGGACCGGATGTTTTTTCAATTCACAATACTTGGATGAAAAGATATGTAAATAAATTGTTGCCAGCTCCAGCCAGTGTTTCTTTGCCTATTAAATACACTACTGGTGGTATAAAAAAAGAAGAGGTCGTTGAATTTAGGACGAACAATTTACCATCTCCAGCGGTGGTTAGAAAAAACTTTTTAGATGTAGTATCACCTGATGTTATTATGCTTGATGAAACTGGTGCAGAAGATACTTGGCGAGAAAAAGTTTGGGGCTTGCCAATGAGTATGGATACTTTGGTTATGTTTTATAATAAAGATATTTTAAATAACGCAGGTATTGTTGAACCAGCGAAAAGTTGGACTGAATTTCAGGATCATGTTAAACGAATTACCAAGATTAGTAGTGAAACTGGTGAAATATTATTATCTGGCGGTGCAATTGGCACAGCTGATAACGTTGAAAGAAGTTTTGATATTTTGTCTTTATTAATGATGCAGAATTTGACACCAATGACCAACCAAGCTGGCTACGCAACTTTTACAGAAGCTCCAAAAAATATTACTAATATTCAAACTCCTCCTGCCATTGGAGCAATTGATTTTTATGTTCAGTTTGCTTCACCTTTGCACGAGATTTATACTTGGAACAATCAAATGCCAAATTCCATCGACGCTTTTATTGATGGTAAGGTTGCATATATTTTTGGTTATTCATATTACAAAGATCGAATAATGGCCGAAGCGCCACAGTTAAATTGGAGTATTGCTTCAATGCCACAAGTTGGGGATCAACAAAAAGTTAATTATGCTAGTTATTGGGTACAAGGAGTTTCCAAAAAATCAAAAGTTCCTCAGTATGCTTGGGATTTTGTTAATTTTATAACGGCTGAAGCTAATGTTCCTGTTTATCTAAATAAAGCTGGAACAACAACTGCTCTTCGTTCAACAAAATTAATTAACGAACATCTAGCCAATGAAGCTTTAGCGGTTCAGGCTGAACAGTTGTTAACAGCCAAAAGTTGGTATCGAGGGCAAAGTCCTTTGGCGGCCGAAGATATTTTCGCGACATTAATTAATAGTGTATTACAGGCAGATGTCGAAGTGGAGGATGCCCTAAAAAATTCAGCTAATCAAATAAATTACTCTATAAATAATTCTTTATGAGAAAATATTTAATTATCACGATCGTAATCTTTTGGGGTGTACTTGGGGTGGCACAAAGCACTTTTGCTTTTCCTTCGATTGTGCCTGTAAATTGTCAAGGTAATGCAGAAGTTTCAGTGTGTAACTTAAGTGAAGTAGAATCAATGATCGGAACTGTTGCTCAAATTGTTTTGGGCTTGGCTGGTTCTGTTACATTGGCAGTATTTGTTGTGGCTGGTATTATGTATACAGCTTCTGGCGGAAATAAAAATATAATCGGCAAAGCAACGGACATGTTGAAAAATGCTTTTTTGGGATTAGTACTTATATTTTTAGCTGGAGTTATTGTAAAAACTTTATTAAGTGTCTTAAGTAAGTCTTAGCTTTTGTATATGAAAAAAATATTAATAATTACATTTTTAAGTCTATTGATTTTACCAACAATAGTGTTTGCGCAAGGAGCCGTGTCACAGGCAAAAGCGAAAATTACTTCTGTTATGCCAGGGGAACTAGTGAAAGATGCAGATGCAAATATAATTTTAGGAAATGCAATTAGTAAGGGGTTGGGGATAATCGGCAGTGTGGCTTTGGTTATTTTTATTGCAAGTGGTATAATATGGATGACCTCAGCTGGGAATGAGAAAAGAGTCAAGCTGGCTGAGCAAAGTTTAATTTGGGCAGCCTTGGGGTTGTTTGTTATATTTTTCAGTTATATTTTTGTTAATAATGTTATTGGAAAGTTGGGTTAAAAAAAATTAGAAATTTAAATATAAAAAATAAATAATTTTTACGAACATGAAGTTAAACACAAACAAAATCAAAGTGTTTGCAGCTTTATTCTTAGCTGTTTTTGCACTTTCGTTTCTAGCGCTTCCAGTTTTAGCACAAAACAATGATCCATTTGGAGTTACTGCTGTTGGTGGTAATTTAGGACTTGGTAATAAAGATTTAAGAGAAACAATTGGTTCTATTATCAAGGCTGCTTTAGGCTTTCTTGGTGTAGTTGCTGTGGTTATTGTTTTGATCGGTGGTTTCAAATACATGACAGCTGGTGGTAGTGATGAAAAAGTTCAAGATGCTAGAAAATACATTGTTTCTGGTATTATTGGTCTTGCTATTGTTTTGAGCGCTTATGCTATTACAACCTTTGTTGTAAGTAATTTAATTAGTGCAACAAACGCTAATACTTTGTAATTTTTTTGAAGTGGGTAGTTTTACTGCCCCTTCTCATTAGCCAATAATTGTTAATAAAGTTTTGTTGGTTGATGAGAAGTATGAAAAAGATTATTCCTTTTTTGATGGTAATTTTTATATTTTCTGTACTTGCTATTAGCGTACAGCCAGTTTTGGCTGGGGACGCAAGCACAACCAGTTTTAAGGATGGACTTGAAAAAACAAACATTGAAGCAAAGTTAGATACTACTGGCACCGTAGAATCAAAGATTGGTAAAATTGCTGGTATTATTTTTGGCTTTGTTAGTATTGTTTTTCTGATTATGATTGTTTATGGTGGCATTATTTGGATGACTGCTTCAGGAACTGAAGCTAATGTCAAAAAAGCTAGGGCAACTTTGGTTCATGCTGCAATTGGTTTATTTGTGACGATGATCTCTTATCAAGTTGCTTCTTATGTAATAACGAAAATTGCAGAAACAACTTCCTAATTAAATATGAAAAATGTTTTTTTATTGTTAGTAGTTATAATGTTAATAGTTTTTAACTTTAGTCTTGCACTTGAGCCTGTTTTGGCTGATGGTGCAACTGACAAAGCTCAAGCTGGTTTAAAAGCCTCAGCTGATACAGCTGGGTTTTCTACAGCCAAAGCTGAACCAGCTGAAGTTATTGGAAAAGCCTTGAACATTTTAATTTCTGTTTTAGGAATTATTTTTGTTATTTTGGTTGTTTATGGTGGTGTAACTTGGATGACCGCTACTGGTAATGCTGATCAAGTTAAAAAAGCTAGATCCATGATTATAGAAGGTGCACTTGGCATGGCTGTTACTTTGGCTTCCTATTCTTTGGCTTCTTATGTAGTAGAAAAAGCATCCTCAGCCACACAATAGTAATTTATCATTTAAACACTTAATCACTAAAACAAGAAATCTCCGACGTAAAGTACGGAGTCCGTATAGCCTATGGCTCATCGGACAATAAAACATAAAAACAAGAAAACAAGGAACACAGAACACAGAGCAACCACTTAAGTAGGCTTGCACTTACTACTTAACACTTAATACTTTTTTCACTATTTACTTCTAACTTCTATATTATGTATAATCTAATTTACAACCAAAACTTTAGACGGATTGCTGTAATTGTTGTGATGATTTGTATGGGATTTATTTTTTCAGCTAGTTATGGTTTGGCTAGTCCAACAGAAGAATTAAAAAAAGTTGGGACTGGTATGAATATTACAGCGCCAAAACCAATGCCAGAAGTTATCGGACAAATTATCAATATTATTTTAACAATATCTGGAATTATAATGGTGATTTTAGTAGTTTGGGGAGGATTTCAGTGGATGACAGCTGGTGGGAATGAAGATCAGGTCAAGAAAGCCAAGCAATTATTAATTAACGCCGTTATGGGGTTAGCTATAACTTTATCAGCTTATGCAATTGCCTATTTTGCTGTTGAACAATTAGACAAGGCAACAACTACTTAGAAGAAATAAATAACTAAATAAATATTATGAAAAAGATATTTGCGATTTTGGCAATTTTAAGCATAATGTTAGTTCCAATGTTAGTTTTTGCTCAGGGTACGACACCGACAGCTGTAGATTATACAAAGGGTGATCCCAAGGCTGCTTTAACTGATTTAAGGGGTAAATCAGGATATTCAGACAAGTCTGACAATTTGGTTGGTGTTATTGGTAATGTCATAAAAATTTTATTAACAGCAGTGGGTATTATAGTAGTAGTTCTTGTTGTTTATGCTGGATTTTTGTGGATGACAGCTGGTGGCAATGAAGATCAAGTTAAAAAAGCTAAACAATGGTTAATTAACGCAGTGATTGGCTTAGCCTTGATTATGGCAGCTTATGCAATCTCTGATTTCGCTATAACTAATTTAACGACAGCCACAAAAGCCTAACTTAATTAATATCAGAAAAATAGGTATGAAAAAATTAATTCCAGCTTTAACATTGTTTCTAGTTTTGTTTATGCCAATTGCTGTTGGAGCGCAGGATTTTTTAGGCGCTGATTACCAGGGTCAACAAACAACTGCTTTTGCTGATTTTAAAACAAAATCAGGCATGGATGGAAAAGAAAGCAGCTTAGTTGCGATTATAGGAAATGTTGTAAGAATAGTTCTAGTTTTGGTCGGAATAATTGTACTTGTGATTATTGTCTATGCTGGTTTTTTGTGGATGACTGCTGGTGGTAATGAAGATCAAGTTAAAAAAGCTAAACAATGGTTAATTAACGCGGTAGTAGGTTTGGCCTTAATTATGGCAGCTTATGCAATTTCAAGTTTTGTAGTTACTAACTTGTCTTCAGCGACAACGATTAATTGAAGATTAATAACTAATATATAATAAAAATTATGAAAAAACTAATTCCAATTTTGGCACTTTTTTCTTTGCTATTATTCCCTGTGGCCACAATGGCGCAAGACATCTTACAATTAGGTTTGGATGATCAGACGGTTGAAGAAAATATGGATTATTTTGCTTCAGACTTCGGACAGGATACAGGTGGATCTGATTTGGTTGGGATAATCGGAAATATAGTACGAATCGTTTTGACTTTATTGGGCGTTGTTGTACTTGTTATTATTGTTTATGCAGGTTTTTTGTGGATGACAGCTGGTGGTAATGAAGATCAAGTTAAGAAAGCTAAACAATGGCTAATTAATGCGATAATAGGTTTAGCCTTAATTTTGGCGGCTTATGCAATTTCAAGTTTTGTAGTAACAAACCTTTCTTCTGCGACAACAATGTAAAATTATTATCAAATAAAAAAACTGCCCTCCAAGCATGGATAAGGGCAGTTTTTTTGTTGTTCCGTAATCAAATTTGATTCGGAACGCTATCTCTATATTAAAGAGCTACTTGGTTGTGAAAGTGAGTTCATTTGTTATGCGAATTAACTGAGAGATACTATAGCGAATGTTCGATTGGTAAGTAGTATTTTTTTTTAGCTGCCGGCAGGCACCCGCGCGGTAGCGCATAATAGCCCCCTTCCGATACAAGAATAAATTACAGGGAGAGCTTGCCACGTACTTAACGAAGTTATAGTTCGTGGGGTTGGGGGTGGGTTCTTTTCAAGTTTGTAAAACTATTACAACTTTTAAAGCAATTTCTTAAAGTTTTCTACAAGTGCTACTGGAGCTGGGTCTGTTTTGTATAATAAGGCTAGGTTGTAAGAGGTCCATAAACCAAGCATTAAAGTTGTTATCAGTTTAAAAAATTCCGAACCAGCGCGCATATCAAGAATTTCAATATCAAGTTTTTTGTCTAATATTTTTTTGAAGACAAGCATTCTTTTTTGAATTTGTTTATGATCTTTTTGGTCTTTGAGTATTAATATTTGATAATTGCCGATCGGGTTGGTATAGCCAACAAGTTCATTGTGATTCATTTCAGGAAAAGCATTCCAAAAACTTGGGATTTTGGTATTTTCATTAAAATTAATTTTCCAAACCATGGCTATATATTTCCAAGAATTTGAACTGTAAACTATTGGGACTTTATTGATTAATTTTTTTGATAATTTTTGAGCTTGAGTTTGGATTTGAGCTTGAATTTTCAAGGCGGAATTTATGTCTTTATTTAAGCTATTAATATTTAGTTTTAGAAAGCCAGAATTGTGCAAAACTTTTAACATCGCACCGACTACATAACCATAGGCTAGTCTGGGTTGGTTTGTTTCTGGCAGTTTAATAAATTTATAATTTTTCTTTTTGGCTATTTTCTCCAGTTTACCACCATGAGCCAAAATAATAATTTGTTTCATGCCTTTTTTTTCAGCTTCAGCCAAGGCGGACAAAGTTTCTTCAGTATTACCAGAATATGAATCAAAAAAACCGCACCAGTTCTTATTTACCACTTTTGGTAATGAATAGTCGCGGTTTATTTTTATTGGAATATTAAAGTTAGTATTGGTTTTTGCCAAGTATGTTTTTACCAAGTTCGCGGGTAAAGCACTTCCGCCCATACCACAAAAAATTATTTTTTCCGTGTTTTTGGCGATTGAAATAGTAGTTTCTGCCAAAGCGGAAGTAAACTGTTTTGGCAAATCAGCAATTATTTGATAAATGTTTTGTGAATCAAATTGATGTCGAAGAGATTGCATAAAACCTACTTTTGTTTTAGAAAAAACGGTACTTAATTAATTATAACTTAGCATTTTAAGTTCAATGTTGCAAAGTAGTTATGCACATTCTTTCTCAAAAAAACAAAAAAACAAGAAATCAATAAATCATTTAAACACTTGATCACTAAAACAAGAAATCAATAAAACATAAAAACAATAAATCATTTAATCACGGAACATAGAACACAGAACACGGAACATTAATCATAGAACATAAAATCAAGAAAACAAGAAAACATAAAAACACTTAATCATTAAAACACTTAATCACTAAAACAAGAAATCAATAAAACATAAAAACAAGAAAACAAGGAAAAGAAGGATTCAAGTAACAAGAAAAATTTAATACTTAATACTTAATACTTTTTCTTTTTATTTACTTTTAATTTTTAACTTATATTTTTTTAGTTGGAGTATTTAATGATTATTTTGTAGGTCGCTCAAAGGCCAAAAAGGTCTTGATTTTTTAAAAATAATTTGCTATGCTGAGCTTGTGAATTTAATCTAAATTTATACGCAAAAAAGTCAAAAGTAAAAACCAAAATTTAATTTAAGCTTTTGGCTTTTGTTATTATTTGCACCTTAGGTTAATTAGAACAATTAGAATAATTAGAATAATTTTAACCATATGAGTGGACATTCAAGATGGGCGAAAATTCATCGCCAAAAAGGTGTGGCTGATGCTGCACGTGGTAATTTATTTACTAAAGTTTCAAAAAACATTTCTCTTTCTGCCAGAAGTGGTGGTGATCCAGAAATGAACTTTGCCTTAAAACTAGCCATCGATAAAGCAAAGGAATGTAACATGCCAAAAGACAAAATTGAAAATGCTATTAAACGAGGGACTGGTGAGTTGGGCGGAGCTGTTTTGGAAGAAGTATTGTATGAAGCTTATGCTCCAAGTGGTGCACCTTTGCTTATTACTGGAATTACTGATAATAAAAATAGGACTACGCCAGAAATTAAAGCATTATTAAATAAAAATGGAGGTTCTCTTGGGGCGCAAAATTCTGTTCAATGGATGTTTGAAAGAAAAGGTGTTGTTCGCTTGAACCTAGAAAATGTTCAAGATAAAGATACATTGCTTTTAGAAGCTATTGATTTTGGCGCGGAAGATGTTTTGGAGGAGGATAGTGGCTTAACAGTTTTAACAAGTTTCACTAACTTTGAAAAAGTAAAAAAAGAGTTAGAAAAAAAAGGTTCAAAAATCGATTACGCAGAAATTGAATGGGTAGCAAAAGATAAAGTCAAAGGAGAGGGTGCTGAGGTTGAAAAAATAGAAAATTTAGTCGAAAAGCTAGAAGAACATGATGATGTTAATTCAGTATTCACAAACGTTTTATAAAAACACGTGTCCCCCGAAGTTTCAACACAGGTAGAAGAATACAAAAAAGCAAAAAAGCAAGAAAACAAGAAAGCAAATATGAATGATTATCAAAAAAGATTAAAAGGATTAATGGACGAGTATGTTCATTATGTCTATAAATTGACAAAAAAATTTCCGCGGGAAGAAATATATGGCTTAGTTTCACAGTTAAGAAGATCTGCAATTTCCATAATACTAAATTATATTGAAGGATACGCAAGAAGAAGAACGCTAGTTAGGTTTAATATGTTAGAAACGTCGTATGGTTCATTTCAAGAAACTAAATATATAGTGCAATTTTCTTTAATTGAGGGTTATATTTCAAAAGAAGATTATTTAAATATAGAATTATTAGAAAAAGAAATTGGTGCTATGCTGTGGACCGAATTAACAAAATTAGAAGGCAGTATTAAAGCTGTAAAGTAATAATATTTATTTGGCTCTTTGTTTTTTAATCGTGTATTTCTCTTTTAGTGGCTTGTGTTTTCTTGTCCGATGAGCCATGGGCTATACGGACTCCGTACTTTACGTCGGAGATTTATTGATTTTTTGTTTTATTGAAGTCTCTATGTCTACCAAAAAAGTAATATTGGGCATTGATCCAGGCTATGGCATTACTGGTTATGGTGTTGTTAGTGTTGAAGGATCAAAAATAACTTGCCTTGATTACGGTGTTATTACTACTCGGGCTGGGGATGATTTTGAACTTCGTCTCAAAGATTTGAATAAAGATTTGAAGTTAATCATTAAAAAATATAAACCAGACTTGGTTGGGGTAGAAGATCTTTTCTTTGCTAAAAATGTTAAAACTGCCATGAAGGTCAGTCACGCCCGTGGCGTAATTATTTTAACTGCAGTTCAGGCTAATGTGCCGATTGTTGAATTTACTCCCGTTCAAGTTAAGCAGGCGATTTCAGGCTATGGTAAGGCCGAGAAAGCACAAGTTCAGCAAATGGTAAAAACATTCTTGAACCTGAAACAAATACCAAAACCAGATGATGCGGCTGATGCCTTGGCTGTGGCAGTTTGTGCGGCTAATTCTTTTAAATTAAAAAGTAAAAATTAAAAGGCTTGCCCTGAACTTAACGTCTTATAGCGTTATAGTTCTGGGTAGATAGTAAATAAAAAATGATAAATATTAGTATTTAACTATTGTTTATCGCTTATTGTTTATTATTATTTATTTTTTAAGTAAGTATTCATTTATGAAAAAAATCATATTAGTATTATTAATTTTAGGCTTGTTTTGTCCTTTAGCTATTTTCGCGCAAGATGAAATAGACAAAACTCCACAAATTAAAGCCGTTGCAGGAGAAGATCGAAATATTGTTGTTGATCGGCAAGTTGCTTTTTCAGCTATAAGTTCAATTGTGAGCAATGTTCAAAATATAGAATATCATTGGGATTTTGGTGATGGGTATTGGGCTGATGGTAAAGATGTTACTCATACATATTTGGATTCTGGTGTTTATCGGGTTATTTTGAAAGTTAGTGGAATGTTTGGGGCTGAGAAAATTACAAGTGAAGATGAAATTATTGTTCACGTTGATAAAGAAGTAATGATTTTATTAAGTGATTATAATCTTGGTGAAGATAAGCTGGCTTTTGTTAAAGCAACAGCGTCAACACAAGGTATTTTGTTGGTTAATTTTCAAACAACCAATGATTTGGATTACGTGGCAGAAAAAGATTTAGCCCAAAAATTACTAAAAAGTCGAGAAGATATTAAACAAGCCAGTTCTATAGTTATTTGGACAGCCAATAATACTGGTTTGAATTCTTTGTTAGAGGTTGCTCAAAACTTAAGTAAGAATCATAGCGAATTGGAAACTTTTGGTTTTTCTAGTAAACATTTTGTGGTTATCATAAATCAAAATTTTTCAGCTACTGCTCGTTTAGCTCAAAGTGTATACAATTTATTATCACCTCAATTTGTAGTATTGACTAGAGAAAGCGCAGCCAATGATGTTTTTTTATCAGCTGATTTTACTAGACTTTTAAATCGGTTAAAAAATGGTGAGGCTGATTATCGTTTAGTTGGTTTACACACGCAAAGAGATGTTAATCGTTTGTCTTGGAATAATTTTATTTCATATTTTGTTAGCTACATGGTGGACAAGGGAGTGGCTTTAAATACTATTTATTTAATTTTAATTTTACCGATTATTGCTACAGTTATTTCTTTTTCTCGGCAGATTATTGGTTTCAATGCGCTTGGAATTTATATGCCATCGATTCTAGCTGTTTCTTTTTTAGTAACTGGTCTTAAGTATGGTATAGCTTTGTTTTTAATGACTTTAATTGTTGGCACCGTCGCTCGACTTGTTGCACGAAAAATACGACTTTCATATTTACCAAGAATGGCGATTGTTCTAAGTTTTGTCAGTTTTTCCATTTTTATTGCTTTTTTGGCGGGTGCATATTTGGACAAAACAGGCTTTTTAGAAATTTCTATTTTCCCAATACTAATTATGGTTTTGTTAACTGAAAAGTTTATTTCTGTGCAAATTGAAAGAGGTAGCAAAAGCGCAGTTATTTTAGTTGTTGAAACATTGTTTCTTTCAATTATTTGTTATTGGCTAGCTAGCTGGCAAACCATGAGAACAATCGTTCTTGGTTATCCAGAATTTATTTTATTAACAATTATATTAAATATTCTAATCGGCAAGTGGGCAGGTCTTCGCTTGGTAGAATATTATCGTTTTAGAAAGGTAATTAAAAATGTTGAGTTGGCTACGAAAAAGTAAACAAGTTTTGGGCATGAATGCTCGAAATTTGACATTTATCAGACCAGGGGCAACAAAAAATAGAGTTGACCTAGTTGATGATAAATTAAAAACAAAAAAACTTTTAGAAAAGCATGATTTACCAACTCCGAAATTATTGGCTGTGATTCGTAGTAGGAAAGAATTTTATAAATTTGATTGGACCAGTTTACCAAAAAGTTTTGTTTTGAAACCCAACCGTGGTTTAGGCGGAGAGGGTATTATTGTTACATTCGGAAAAAAGAAAAATGGTCGTTGGGTTTTGCCAAATGAGAAAGATGCGTCTTTGCAAGATATTATTTTGCGCGTGTCAAATATTTTGGATGGCGATTACTCAAAGACCAATGTCCCTGATGCTGCTTTTTTTGAAGAAAGATTAAAAATCCATCCAGCTTTTAAGTTATATAGTTATAAAGGAATTCCTGATGTTAGAATAATTATTTACAATAATGTTCCAATCATGGCCATGTTGCGTTTACCAACCAAAGCTTCACGAGGAAAAGCAAATTTGCACCAAGGTGGTATTTGTGTAGGAATTGATATTTCGACTGGGACAACAACACATGCTATTTTATACAACAGAATGATTGAAACTTTGCCGGACATTAAGTTGCCATTGCGTGGAATTAAGATTCCAAATTGGGAAGAGGTTTTAGAATTAGCAGTCAAGGCTGCAGTTGCTTGTGGGCTTTCCTACACCGGAATTGATATTGCTATTGATCGAGAAAAAGGGCCAATTATTTTTGAAATTAACGCTCATCCAGGTCTTTCAATCCAAATTGCTAATTTAGCCTCGCTCAAAGATCGCTTACTTCGAGTTGATGGTTTGAAAATTAAAACAGTAAAAAAAGGTATAAAAGTTGCCAAAGAATTGTTTGGTGGAGAGATTGAAGATGAGATTGAAGAAATTACTGGAAAAAAGGTTTTGGGTATTATTAATAAAATACAAATAAAAGATAAAAGCGGAGAATGGATTGAGTGCATAGCCAAGTTAGATACTGGTGCGGGCATTACTTCAATTGACGAAGATTTTGCTCGACGCTTAGGTTATGGCGAAGCGATTGAGCATTATAATAGTTTTAATATAAAAAGAGTTTTAACCAAGCAAGAATTAGATGAATTAAGCCGGCAGGAAACTTGGAAAAAACTTGAAGCTCATGAAGATATTATTGCCGTGGCTAAAACTTATAGTAGTCATGGGGCATCTTACCGAATGGAGATCCCACTAAAAATAAAACTCTCAGAAGTAGAAATAAGTTCTAACGCTTCAGTTATCATCAGGGAAAATTTGAAATATCCTGTTATAATAGGTAGGAGAGATCTTAATAAGTTTTTAATCGACCCAACTAAGTAAGTTAAAAGTTTATTAAGCTAACTGCATAGTTATCAACAATAGTTGAAGGTTCACAAAGTTATGAGAATATTAATTATCGGACCGAAATCAGAAGAAAACATTAGCTTAGTTAATGCCGGTCAAAAAAGAAATCATCAAGTAAAATTAGTTTCTTTGCATCAGATATCGCTTTTAGTCCAAGCTAATAAAATGAAGGCATATGTTAGTGGACAAGAACTAGCTGATTATGATGTTTGTCTTTTTCGGGGCATTTCTCCGTACTTTGCCAAGGCGAAAACTGTGGCTAATTTTCTGAAATTACGCGGAACAGAGGTGTTTGATAGAAAAATTTATAGTAAGGCTTTTGGCTATGGTAAAATGTTCATGACTTTTGAGTTTTTTCAAAAAGGTTTGCCATGTATTGATACTTTCCATTTTTCAACCTTTGAAGAGTTAAATAAATATTTAGTAAAAATACCTAGGCCAGTGTTGATTAAAGATATTGCTGGCATGCATAGCCGAAATATTTATAGTTTTCAAACTAAAAAAGGACTGGAGCAATTTTTTCTCAAAAGAAAGAAAAAAGTAAAGCAGTTTTTAATACAAAAAAAGTTAAATGCAAATTATTATTATAGAGTTTTGGTTGTGGGTGATAAGGTTTTAGGTTCTATGAAAAGGATGAGTTATTTTAATCCGCAAAGGAAATCTACCCCATTAGCTAAGCGTTCGGTTAGAGTTGAAAAAAATAAGGAAATAGAAAGTTTGGCTCTTCAGGCAGCGAGAGCGACTCATACTGACATTGCTGGAGTTGATATTATTTACGATGGAGACAACCCAAAGATTCAAGAAGTTAATCGTTCACCAAAGTTTGGACGTTTTACAGAGGTTATGAATGTTGACGTTGCTCAGGAAATAATTAAGTATCTAGAAAAATTTAATAAAATTTAATTGATAAATAAGATATTTTTTATGAAAAATGTTGTTGTAATATATAATAGCGATAATTGGGACAAAGAGTACCCAATTTCCGATAAAAAATATTTAAACGTTGCGGAAGATATTACAGAAGTTGCTAGACGAGAAAAAATTGAGATATATCATGCCTCGATCAAATGGTACAAGGAACCATTTTTCAAAAAAGCTTTTATTTATCGTGATGGTAAATGGCAAAAAGAAAAAAACATAAAACCAAATTTAATTTGGTTGAAAATGAAAGTAACGCCAAGGACTAATTTTGCTTTGGAAGTAATTAATTCCAAGGTTCCATTCTTAAATCCTTTTCCGTTTGAAAGGCTAAACGACAAGTCGCTTTCTTCAAAAATCTTTTATCGTTGGTCGCCAAAAACAGTCAAAATTAGCACTTATCAAGAGCTAAAACAATCATTTGATGTTTTGAAATCTAGTCGAATTGTTATAAAACCATTAAAGGGTAGTGGCGGTAAGGGAGTTCAAATAATTTCTAACAAAGACTTACATAAATTGCAGAGAAAAGAGATTAATTTTGTGGCTCAAAAATTTATTGATTCAAGCAAGGGAATTCCGGGCTTATGTAAGGGGTATCATGATTTACGATTAGTTTTTTTGAATAATAAATTAGCTTATTCGTATATTCGAGTTCCAGCTCGGGGTAAATTGTTGGCCAACCTAGCACAGGGCGGAAAAATGTTTTTAGTTACTAAGAATCAGATACCTCGTAATGTTATAAAAATGGCTAAAGAAATTGTAGCTATTATTAGTCATTACAATGCTAGTTATTATACCTTAGATTTTTTATTGGACAAAGAGGGTCGGCCGTATCTTTTGGAAATGAATACCATGCCAGGAGCTTTTTTCAATAAAGAAAACAGAAATGAACAATTAAGTTTTTTCAGAAATTTAGTAAAAACTATCAAGGAAAGAATAAAAATAAAGGAAAAAGAAAACAAAATTAATAATATATGATATGCCAATTTCACAACTAAGAGTAGTTCATCATCGTCCAGATGGTGGTAATTCAAAAAAATTTTCAAAGAAGAAGTGGAAGAAAAAATTTAAGTTTTTATTTAAAAAAGCTATTTATTTAGGTTTAATTTTGTTTTTTATATTTGTTATCTATTTAATTGGAGCTTTTGCTTGGTATTCAAGAAGTTTACCAGATCCAAACAAAATTCTAGAAAGAAATTTAGCTCAAAGCACAAAGATTTATGATCGTAACGAAGAGGAAATACTTTATGATGTGTATGGAGCGGAAAAAAGAACTTTAGTAAAATTGGAAGAAATACCTTTGTATGTACAGCAAGCAACAATTTCGGCTGAAGATAAGCATTTTTATGAGCATAATGGATTTAATTTATTGGCCATGCTTAAGGGGACTATTATTGATCCACTTCTTGGTAGACGTGCTCGCGGAGGATCGACTTTAACTCAGCAGTTTGTAAAAAATGCAATTTTAACCAATGAAAGAAAAATTTCTAGAAAAATAAAAGAATTTATTTTGTCTTATAAAATTGAAAAAGCTTTTAGTAAAGATGAAATTTTACAAATGTATTTGAATGAAATTCCTTATGGTTCAGTAGCTTATGGTATTCAATCAGCCAGTCAAACGTTTTTGAATAAAAATGTTCAAGATTTAACGCTTGGGGAATCGGCCGTACTAGTTGCTTTACCCCAAGCTCCTACTTATTATTCACCATTTGGTTCTCACGTTGATGAACTGTTTGTTCGTCAGGGTTATGTTCTTGATCAAATGGTTAAGAATGGATACATAACAGAGGAACAGGCCAAGTCTGCTTCTGAAGAGGATATTAAATTTGCTCTAAAAAAACAATCTATAACTGCTCCACATTTTGTTATGTACATAAAGGAGCTTTTGAGTGAAAAATTGGGGGATGATTTAGTTGAAACTGGTGGCTTGAAAGTGGTTACCACTTTAGATTTAGAGATGCAAAAAGTAGCAGAAGAAGCAGTGGTTACGGGAGTAGAAGGTAAGGGTGAATATTATAAATTTCATAATGCAGCCTTGGTGGCAAATGATCCAAAGACTGGACAGATTTTAGCTATGGTTGGTTCAAAAGATTATTTTGATTTGGAAAATGACGGAAATGTAAATGTAACTTTGAGTTTACGACAACCGGGGTCATCAATGAAACCATTGATTTATTTAGCAGCTTTTCAATTGGGCTATACACCAAACACAATACTTTATGATGTTGAAACAACATTTAAAACTGATACTAAAGATTATCATCCGTTAAATTACGATTTAGCTGAACGTGGGCCAGTCACAATTAGAAAAGCTTTACAAGGCTCTCTCAATATTCCAGCTGTAAAAGCAATTTATCTTGTTGGGGTACAAAAAGTTATTGATATGCTTGAACTTTTTGGTTATACCACTTTTGGTGATCGATCTCGCTTTGGTTTATCTCTTGTTCTTGGTGGTGGTGAAGTTCAACTTTTGGAACACGTAGGAGCTTATGGAACTTTAGCTAATCAAGGTGTTTATCATGAGCCCGTTGGCATACTTCGAGTGGAAGATAGTAAGGGCAATGTTTTGCTAGAGTACAAAGAAAAGAAAAGAAAAGTTATGGATCCAGATTTAGTTAATACTTTAACAAATGTTTTATCTGACGATGCTTCCCGCGCTTATGTTTTTGGTGAAGGTGGTTATTTAACATTACCAGGAAGATCTGTAGCTGCGAAAACTGGAACAACAAATGATTATCGGGATGCTTGGACTATCGGTTATACACCATCTTTAGTTGCTGGTGTTTGGGTTGGTAATAATGATAATTCATCAATGCGTAGTGGCGCAGCTGGTGGTGTGGTGGCAGCTCCGATTTGGCAGAATTTTATGAAAAATGCGTTGAAGGATAAACCGGTTGAGGGATTTCCAGCCGTTGAAATAGAAAAAACAGGTAAACCTATTTTAGACGGAGAAATTTCAGGAGAATCAGTTGTACGAATAGATAAATTTTCTGGTAAGTTAGCAACAGAAAGTACACCAGAGAGTGCAGTTGAAGAAAAGATTTTTCGGGATGCTCATTCTATTTTACATTATGTTTATAAAGATGATCCACGAGGAGGAGTGCCAGAAGATCCGAATACAGCCGACCCAGCTTATCAATATTGGGAAGTAGGTGTGCAAGAATGGTTGAATAAACAAGCAGAAAATAATTCAGGAAATTCGGAGTTTGTATTGGAAGCTCCGCCAACTGAATATGACGATGTGCATAAGGAAGAAAATAAACCAACTATTTTTATAACAAATCCTAGTAATAATATGACAATTAATTCTGGGATTTTAACGGCTACAATTAATGTTTCTGCTCCAAGGGGCGTGCGTCGAGTTGAATATTATTTAGATAATGCTTTAATCCAAACAAAAACAACAACTCCGTTCAGTTTGAACTATTCATTAAGTAGTTATTTTGTTAAAGGTTACCACACACTTCGAGCAGTAGCCTTTGACGATGTTGACAACAGTAATGAAGCGCAAGTAGAAGTTAATGTTTTATTAGACGTACAAGAACCAAATGTTGTTTGGCAAAATTTATCTAATGGCCAAGTAATCAACAGCGGAGATATGCCAATTCAAGTTAGGTTTCAATTAACAGATCTTTTAGCTAGTAGAAAAGTAAATATCATGCAAAGGCAAGTTTCTTCAGGTCAAATAAATATGGTTTCCAGTTTAATCTTACCTCAAATAACGGATGTAAGTTTTTCTTTGGAGGAGATTTTTGAAAAAGGTGAATACGAACTTTTTGCAGAAATTGTAGACCCAAATGGTAGTAAATATAATTCTGATGGTGTTAATTTCTTTGTTCAGTAAAAGTATTTTTCGTATATAGAAATTTTTGAAAAATAAAAGCCCCTTACTTTTTGAAAGTAGGGGGTTTTGGTCTATGTTTTTTAACTTTTCTTTAGTGAGATCTTGCCATAATGAACAGGCTTGGTCGTTTCCACTTGAAGTGAAGGATGCTTTTCGGTTTGAGATACCTATTTTGACGCAAGAACCATTCGAGAGCGTCTTCAATCACCTGACGATTGAGGTCACTCGCTTTCGTGATAATGTTCGGGCAACCGTTCTTCAAATCCTGATCATCCAGAATCACGTAGTCAGCCCCAGCTTCGAGTTCAGCCTTGGCAGATTCATAAGTCTGAATGGTCCAGGAGTAGCTGTCAATCATAGACTGGTGGTGAACTTCGAACTTGATGTCACAGAATTCCACCAATTCACTTTCTTCGGTCTGAATCTTTGCCAGATGTTCGTCTCGCATCTCTTTGTTGTGTGCCAGGTCATTTTCCAGGTGGGTATAGCTGATAATGCAAGGTCCGTAACGCCTAGTCTTGCGACGATCCTTAAAAATCAACCAAATATCTTCCCAGGGAGTAGTGTGCTGTGCATCTATGGCGCAGTAGGACATAGAAATAACACGAATAGATTTCATAGTTTCCCTCCTTATGGTTATTTACCATAAGAAAGAGTCGTAGATGTAGATAAAGATTTCTTTCATGTTTTGTCTCCTTGTAACTAGTTAATGAACAATTTACTAAATAGATTATCTTATTTGTTAAAATTTGTCAACAGTTTATCCATTGTTGGCTAAAGAAAATTTTGCTATAATAACAACAGAATTCTTAGTTGGAAAAGGGTTGATAGAAAGTCGAAAATGGTTATAGAAATTGGAAAATTGAAAATAGATGGAAGAAAAAACAACTATTAAATCATTCCAAGATTTTCGAGCTTATCAAAATTTGTATAAGGCAATGCTTATTGTCCACAAGGAAATAGTAATTAAATTACCCAGTGATGAAAAATTTGACTTAGTTTCTCAAATGAAAAGAGCGTCAAAAGCTGGGCCAGCCTTATTAGCGGAAGGTTTTTCAAAAAGATACCAAGAAAAAAATTGGGGAAAATATCTGAACGATACACTTGGTGAAGCTAATGAAATGATACATCATTTATCTGTTTGTATTGATATATATGCTTCTTGTGTTGATATTAATCAATGCAAAGAAGTAATTGATATATATGATCTAGCCTGTAGACAAACAACAAAACTCAAACAAGCGTGGGTTAATTTTCACAAGAAGAACGATTAATATATTAAAAACTATTTTCTATTTTCCTTTATCATCTAAACTAATCTCTATTTTCCAACAACCAATTTCAAATAAATAACGTAAGTGAGTTAAGGACTATTTTCTATTTTCCTTTATCTAAACTAATTTCCATTTTCCAATAACTAATTTCTATAAGAAAATGTATTTACAAAGACTAGAAATTCAAGGATTTAAATCTTTTGCCAAAAAGACAGTTTTTGAGTTTTCTGGCAAGTCTAATCATGATGATAACGCTAAAAGCATTACAGCAGTAGTTGGTCCAAATGGTTCCGGAAAATCAAATGTGGCAGATTCTATCCATTGGGTGCTTGGGGAACAAAGCTTAAAACTTATTCGTTGTAAAAAAGCTGATGATGTGATTTTTGGTGGTAGTGAAACAAAAGCTAGACAAGGTTTTGCTGAAGTTTCTTTGGTGATGAACAATGAAGACAAAGAATTGCCAATTGATTATTCAGAAGTTGTTATTACTCGTCGAGTTTATCGAAATGGAGAAACAGAGTATTTATTAAATAAAAATAAAGTTAGGCTTTATGATATTTTGATACTTTTAGCTAAAGCAAATTTTGGACAAAAAAGTTACAGTATCGTTGGGCAAGGTATGGTTGATCATATTATTAATATTTCTGCTTTTGAAAGAAAAGATTTTTTCGACGAAGCCACTGGGGTAAAACAATATCAAATAAAAAGAGACCAATCAGTTAATCGGTTGCGTCGTTCAAGAGAGAATTTGGAACAAACTAATAAAATTTTAGCTGAACTTGAACCACGTCTTAGACTTTTAACAAAACAAATCAAAAAATTAGAAAAAAGAAAAGAAGTTGAAACTCAATTAAAGGAACAACAAAAAAGATACTATGGTTTTATTTGGCAAAATCTAAAAAGAGATAGAAAATTACAAGAAGAAAAATTCAGCGTTAAAGATGCGCTTAAGCGTGATTTGGAACAAAAATTAGAAATTTTACAAACCAAATTAGCCACTATCGCTAGGGCTGAATCAAGAAAAGATATTTTTAATAATTTACAAAAAGATTACAATAAATTGCAAACTGAAAAGAATGAACTTTTAAGTGAGATGTCAGTTATTAAAGGAAAAATGAATTTAGAATATGTAAAACTTGGTAAACAAAATTTGTCTTGGTTAGAAAATAAAAAAGAAGAATTAGCCAGAAGAATTAGCGAGATAAAAGAAAGTTTAAATAATTTAGATAATCGTCTTGCTCATAAACAGCAAAGTTTGAAAGAATATGAAGAAAAGGTTTATCAAATTAGCGAAGAATTAACAGTTTTTAATAATAATTTACAAATTGCTGAGGACGATTTACAGAAAGCTAAAAATGGTCATCGTTCTAATGGTAATGTTGAAGCAGTAAAAGCGATTTTAAGGCAAAAAGATTATATTAAGGGAATATATGGCACGATTGCTCAGCTTGGAAGCGTTGGTGCTGATTATGAGACAGCCTTGGCCACTGCAGCTGGAGCTAGATTGCTTTCAGTTGTTGTGCAAACTGATGAAGTCGCTGTTAAGTGTATTGAATATTTGAAAAAAAATAAATTAGGTAGCGTGACATTTTTACCTTTGAATAAAATTCAGGGTTATGCACCTAAAGCTGAAAGCCGCAAGTTACTTGAAGAAACTGGTGCTATTGGCTTTGCTCTAGATCTTGTGGCATTTGATGATAAGTACAAAAAAGCTTTTCAATTTGTTTTTGGTTCTACTATTGTTGTTGATAATATTGAACATGCTCGGCAAGTTGGCGTTGGTCAAGAGCGAATGGTGACTTTGTCTGGTGACTTGGTTGAAAAATCTGGAGCCATGCGAGGTGGTTATAATCAAGGATTTAATACTCGTTGGAACACAGTTGACCAAAATGGAAGGTTCGCTTCCCAAGAAGAAAAATTACAAGAAATAGCTATTTTAAAACAAAGGATTACAGAGCAAACAAGACAAAAACAAAATTATTTTGAACAGATTAATGATTTACGAATTGAAATTCAGGTTGATACCACCAAGAAAAAAGGTTTAGACAATGATTTTGAAAATTTAAGCAAAGAAAAAAATAAGATTGATGAAGAAATATCTGATAATCAAGTTGATCCAAAGGACCAAGATAAACTTT